>CAZKWG010000182.1:0-11623 GCA_964556105.1 uncultured Enterobacterales bacterium
GGGGTCGCCCGCCAGCATGAGGCGCTCGGCGGCGTCTACGCCGTCGGCGAAGGCCTGAATCGTGTCGCCGGTCAGCGAGCGGGAGATGCCGCGGTGCAGCAGGACGACCGCCGCGCCGACCGGGTCGGCGTCCTCGCGCACGCTCTCCAGGAGCTGGCGCTCGGTGCGCGAGGCGCGGTCCTGCTGGCCGAAGGCCGCCTGCCAGATGATCTCGACGGCCCTGGCGCGCGCGTCGTCCGGAGCGGCGCCCCACCAGGTGCGGTGGATGCGGATCAGCGGGCGATGGTTCACGCAGAAGTAGAGATCGTAGAGGTGCTCGTAGAGGCGCCCGACGCGCGGATTGGGCGTCGGCTCGGGGGGGCGCCGCAGCATGAGCTTGAAGAAGGCGAGCATGTCCTCGAGGCGGCCGCGAATCCCCTCGCGCAGCGGAAAACCGAGCTGCGCGACGGCTCGCTTGTAGCTCTCCAGCGCCGGGAGGTTCGCGCCGCGGCGGAAGGCAAGCTCGGCCTCGGCCTCCGCGAGATCGGCGGGCTCCATCCCCTCCAGCCCGCGCAGGCGGATCAGGACGCGCTCGGCCTCCGCCATGTCGCGGGCGAGCAGGGCGATTCGGAAGTGGCGCAGCACGCGCGCGGGGTTGGGCGGACGCGGGTCGGCGGCGAGCAGCTCGAGCGCCTCGGCCGGGTCCAGGCGGATGACGCGGGCGATGGCGCCGTCGAGCACCTCGGCCAGACGGGCGCCGTCGCCGCCCTGCATCGCGTAACGGGCCACGAGGATGGGCTGCTCGTCGGCGTCCAGGCGTCGGGCGGCCTCGACCCGCCAGCCAGCGACCAGGGCGGGCTCGGGCTCGAGCGTGCTGGGCAGGGCGACGACCTCGGTGCCGGTCCAGCGGGCGAGACCGGCGTACTCCGCCTCCAAAGCGGCGCTCTCGACCTCGGCCTCCGTCAGGCCGGAGGCGCGGGCCATCAGCGGACCCATGGGCAGGCCGAGGGCGCGCGCCCGATTGACCAGGGCCGCCGTGGTCTCGCTCACCTGCGGCGCGTCCAGCACGGCCTCTACCCCGTGGCGGGTCTCGATCTCCAGCGGCATGCCGTGCGGGGTGTGGGGCAGCGCGTCGCCGATGATGGTGAGGCGCCCCGTCGCGACCAGCCCGCCGAGGAAGCGCCGGGAGGAGCCGTCCACCCGATCCAGACCGCTGGCCAGCACGATCAGCGGCCGGGGCGCGCTGTCGAGCAGGCGGCGCAGGGCGACCCCGAGCCGCTCCGCGTCTGGACGTCGGCCCGTCGCAGAGCCCGCGGGGGCCGTGATCCAGGTCCGCGTGGCGGGCTCCGCGGCGGTCAACGCGCTGCCCAGCGGGCCGAGATCCTGGTCGATCCGCGCGAGCTGCTGCGCGTGGAGCCCATGGGGAGCGTTGGCGGCGAGGGCCAGGGCGCCGGACATCGGCTGGTCTGGCTCGCCCCAGGAGGAGCGCATCCACAGGGTGTTGCCGCCCGCGTTCCGCCAGGACCGATCGAGGGCCTCGAGCAGCGGCTGGGTGTCCTCCGGGTCGCCGACCAGCGCGAGCGAGCGCCCCTCCTCCGCCAGCGCGTACAGCTCGCTGACCCGCTGAGGGGACGCCTGCGGGCGCGGCGGACGGGGCCGGGGCAACAGGTTGAGCCCACGTTGATACAGGGTGATCGCCAGCCAGCCCGAGCGCGCGTCGGGGAGCTGACCCGTCAGCCCCGCGTGGACGAGCCGCTGCAGGCGCGCGTCCATCATCGCCGGGAAGTCCCCCAGATCCGCCTCGTCGGCCCACTGGAGCACCGAGAGGGGATAGGGCCGCCGCCCTGCCAGCAGCTCGTAGAGGGTCACCCAGGTGGCGAAGCAGTCGGTCAGCGCGTCCGGCGCCCCGCCCTGGTAGAGGCGCGGGTGCATGTAGGCGGGCGTACCGGGGAACATCCCCTCGCCGCCGCCAAAGACGTGGTGCAGGCGGGCCCGCCCGAAGTCGATGATGCGGACGGTCTCTTCGCTGAGCAGCAGGTTGTCCGGCTTGATGTCGCCGTGGCTCATCCCCGAGCGGTGCATCGCGTCGAGACCGGCGAAGACCTGGCGACCGTAGGCGAGGGCCTCGGCGTGCGGCCCGCCGCCCTTGGCGAGCCAGGTGCGCAGGTTGAAGCCCTGCACCAGCTCCAGGGCGAGGTAGGGGTGGCCGTCGTGGACCCCCGCGTCGACCAGCGCGATGAGGTTCGCGTGATCGATCCCCACCGAGATCGCCGCCTCGCGCCGGAACTCCGTCGATGAGACGGGAGAGGGCGGGAAGATCTTCAGCGCCACCTCGCCGCCGCCCTGCTCGTCCTTCGCGCGGAAGACCTGCGCGGCGCCGCCGCCGCCGAGAGGACCCTCGACCCGGAAGCGCCCGGCGATGAGCACGTCGGCGGGGATCAGCTTGACCTCCCCCCGCGGACGCTGCTCGTCGGCGCCTCGCCGACCGGCGTGCCGGGGCGAGCCAGCGGATCCGTGCCGTGGTACCAGCTCGCCTCGGGCAGCACGGGCTCCATCCTGGGCGCGCCCTCCGGGACGGGATCGCCGGTCAGGCTGGCGTAGAGGCCGCGCGCGGCGCGCATGCCCGACAGGCAGGCGCCCTCCATGCAGATGACGTCCAGGCCGTTGCGCGTCCAGTCGCCCGCGGGAAAGATGCGCTCGCCGCCCGGCAGCGGGGCGCCGCTGACGTGACGGTGGGGCCAGAGGCCCACGCCCGGGCTGAAGATGCGGTTGCGCGCCTTGGCGTTGATCATCACCACGTAGCGGATCTCGGCCTTGAGCTCGTCGGAGGGCATGAGGATCTTGTCCCGCGTGACGGCGCGCGGGTCCAGGAGCTGCGCGTAGCGGGCGAGCTGGCGGATGGCGCGCGGACCGAGGGCCTGAACGGTAGAGAGCTGGCGAAGGAACTGCCAGGTCATCCATCGCGCGGCGACGAACCAGTCCTGCATCGCCTCGCCGGACGCGGCGCGCTCGGCCGTCCAGGTGCCGCTGGCCCGGCGCTCCCGCCAGCCGGCCTCGTCGTGGGGCCAGGGGCGAGGGTCCTGACTCGCCATGTGCTCCGGCCGAGACATGAGCCGCGCGATGCTGGCCTTGACCTCCTCGGGCCAGCCCCAGGCGTCGTCCCGCGTCATGGCGGCGTAGAGGTCCTCGAAGCCGCCGCAGCTCTCCAGGATGGAGCCCGCGAACGCGCCGTTGCCGAAGGGATCCTCCTCGGCGTAAGCCTCGGGCGACCAGAGGCCCTGGCTGTAGTCCGCCAGCAGGCAGAAGCCGCCCTCCAGCCCCGTGATCGACGAGACGGCCAGCCCGGCCGCGGCCGTCTCGCTGTACTGGAGCCGGTCCCTGGTCCAGACCATGATCTCCAGGGTGGCGTTGGAGGCGTCCAGCAGCGGGGCGAGCGCGATGCGCGCCATCGGGTAGTGCTGCTCGGGCAGCAGCTCCCGCAGGATGGGGGCGGGGACGGCGGGGATGACGGCGTCGACGTCCTCGGAGCGCAGGTCGGCCGGCGGCGGCATGACCGGGTCCGCCTGCATCGTGTGGGGGAAGCTGAGATCCCCGCCCGCGCTGGCGTCGGTGCGCGGCCCGGAGCTGAACGCGTGCCCCAGCCACTCGCCGTACTCCACCCGGAGGCCCTCGCCCTGAGGGTGGATCGCGTGGGCCCGCCCCTGGAAGACGTCCAGGGTGATGTGATCGGGGCTCGAGGCGGCCTGAGCCTGCAAGGACTCCCACAGGCGCACCCAGAGGCGCTGGATGCGCGCGCCGTCGGGCGTCCAGGCGCGGGCGGAGCGCGGGGAGGTGAACACGAAGGCCAGCGAGCGCATGGACTGGGCGGCGTCGAAGGAGAAGGGCGCCGTGAACGTCGCGTCCGGGCCGAAGCGCAGGTGCAGGGTGCGCCCGATGGGGTACTCGCCGCTGGCGATGCGCAGCAGCGCGCCGGGCAGGGCGCGAAGCACGCGCTCGGTCTCGCGCAGGACGAGCAGCGCGTCGGCCAGCTCGTCCTCGACGGAGTCGGGGATGAAGTCCATGACCCAGCGGCGAAGACCGCCCTCGCCGCTCTCGATCTGCGCCTCGAGCAGCCAGGCGCGTGAGCGGATCTCCTCGATGATCGTCGCCAGGGGCTCGCGCTCGATGAGCTGCTGGACGCCCCGAGCCCAGCCGGCGACCTCGCCCTCGATGTAGTCGGTGTACTCGATGTCCCAGAGGGGGCGCTCGACGCCGTTTATCGCGTGGGTCGTGCCCTCGGGGTTCGTGGTGCGCGCTTGCAGGCTGGCCGCGATCAGCGCCAGGCGCATCTCCAGATCGACCTCGTGCGCGTAGAAGAGGTCCGCGAAGAAGAGCGGGTGGATCCCGGCGAAGGTGGCGCTGACGATGTCGCCCATGAGGGCGACGATGGGCTTGACGAAGACCCGACCCGTCGGGGTCTCCATCAGCCGGTAGAGCGCGCGGGTCGCGGGCCGGGTGGCGGTCTCGGGGTGCTCGGGATCGGAGAGCCCCATCAGCGCGATGCCGGGACCGCCGGGGGAGGGGTCGTCCAGGTTGCCCTGGAAGATGGCGATGAGCCCAGAGCCGCCGCGGGGCCGGAGCAGGCCGCCGTCCAGGGGCGGCTGCGGCTCATCGGGCGCGCCGTCCCCCAGCATGCGCCGCAGGTTCGGGTAGGCCCAGAGGACGTGGTAGCCGTGGGGGATCACGCCGTTGACCGGCATCATCGGCCCGTAGAAGAGCGGGCGGGCGAAGCCGCGGGGGTCCATGAGGCCGCGGAAGCTGCGGCTCATGGCCTTGCCGGCCAGCCCGCTGCCGTCGCCATGGTAATCCAGCGTCAGGGAGGCGATGAGCCGGATCGTGAGACGACCCGTCGGCAGCCCGGCGGCGCGGCGCGCCTCCCAGAGCTCCATGAGGTGTCTCGCCGTGCAGAGCCCCGCAACGCCCGCCCCGACGACGGCTACTTTCAGCTCCATCGAATGACCCCGCCGCGCGTGTGCAGGGGCCTTAACGTGTTGCGAGCCCTCAGCGCGACGGGCGCCCACGAGGCTTCGATTCGCCGCGACGGCGCGCGGCGAGCGCCAGCAGGACGGCGAGCAGCGTGGGCAGGGCGGCCGCGGGCCGGACGCTGGCGCAGCGGCAGACGCTGCCCTTGGGCCAGGCGGTCTCGTCCGAGCAGGGCGCCAGCTCGCCCGGGGAGCCGTAGTTGCAGTCCCCGGGGCCCGCCTCGCAGAACTCCTGCGAAAAGCCCGCCTCACACCAGGACTCCGTGTCGTCGTTCGTCGTCGCCGGGTCCTCGCTGTCCTCCGGGTAGAAGCTCAGGCTGTGACCGGAGCGGACGCCCTGGGCGTCGGTGTTGTAGGAGAAGGCGTCCACCGTGACCTCGGCGAGCTCCGCGCTCGGGCAGACGAGCTCGATGTACTCGGTCTCGGCGTCGGTGAACGAGAGCGACCCATAGGACAGCTCGTCCCAGAGGCAGGCGCTCGCCGTGCTGGCCGCGGTGTCCGAGAGCTCGACGGCGGTGTCGTCCACGTCGTCCTTCAGGATGCAGCCGCTCTTGGCGAAGACCTGCACCTGGCCGGGGGTCAGGACGATCGCGTCACCGTCGCCGCCGAGGGTGTAGTCCTGCTCGCTCACCCGCGCCCCGGTCTCGTCCAGGCGGTAGCGCAGCAGCGTGCAGAGGGTGAGCTCGACGCTCCGGTCGGCGTTGCTGACCACCTCGAACCACTCGTTGGTCCCGGCGGGGCTGGCCATGATCTCGGTGAAGACGACCTCGCCCTGCGCGGGCCAGTCCAGGGTGGGGCAGCTCCCGGTCCGGCCGGGGGTGCCCGCGATGGTCGTGACCTCCACCGTGCCGTCGTCCTCCGGCGGGTGCGCGTAGGTCCAGGTGTTCTCGTCCCCGCTCGGCACGCACCAGCGGGACAGGTCGTCGTTGCCGTCCACCGACTCGAACTCTGGGTGGAGGTTGACCGAGCAGCCGCCGGAGGGACAGGTGGCGGCCTCCTCCTCGAACGCGTCCTGGGACATCGGCGCCTCGTCCACGACGGCGTCGCCGCAGACCAGGGACACCGTCCAGGCGCAGGCGCTGTCCACGCAGTCGGGCAGGGGCAGGTCGTTGTAGGCCCAGATCCAGTCGGCGGTGGTCGTGCTCCCGTCGGAGTTGGTCCAGGTGATCCCCGCCGCCACCTCATCGGAGGAGCCGCGGGCCAACACGACGTAGTCTCCGCCCGCGACCTGCAGGTCAGCGTCGGCGCTGTCGTCGATCGTCAGGGACTTGTAGAGGCCGCCCTCAGGGTAGCTGATCTGGAGGCTACATCCCTGGAGGTTGCAGCTGCCGCCGTCCACGGTGCCCTTGAGCTCGATCCACTCGTCGTTGTAGCCGCCGTCCTTGGGCGCGGGCATGAACTCGGTGAACAGGGCCTGACCAGCGGTGCAGGCGTCGGGCGAGAGCTCCACCTCGCTGTCCGTGTCGGTGTCCGTGTCGGTGTCGGTGTCCGTGTCGGTGTCCGTGTCGTCCTCGATCTCGGCGAGGCGCCCGGCGGCGAGCGGCGTGCCGAGGGTGAGCACCTCGCGGGCGTCGATGTAGCTGGCGTCCACAGGCGGCAGGCCCCAGCTCCCGAACGTGGTCGCGTCGGCGTTCTCCGAGCTGGCCTCGCGCTCCGGGTCGAGCTGAAGGGCGCAGCCGCCGCTGGCGCCGGCCTCCCCCATGAGATCGTCGCAGTCCCCGTCGAAGCTGCCCCAGTCGAAGGTCACCTCGTCCACGATCACGCCGCCGCAGTTCAGCTCGAGCTCGTCGGAGCCGTCGTTGGCGAAGGTCAGGGTCTTGTAGCGGTAGGAGACCGGCGCGGCGCAGGTGCTCAGGCTGTCGATGCAGATGAGCCCGTCGGTGCTGGAGACGTCCTTGTTCATGGCGATGCGCTCGCCCGGACCCACGAGCACGCTGCCCTCGATGGTGTGGGTCTGGGCGCTGCCGGTCCCCGTGGAGTCCAGCACGCAGCCTGACAGCTCGAGGGTGTCGCTCGTGGTGTTGAGCAGCTCGAACCACTCGTCGTACTGCTCGGCGGGGGCGGCCATGATCTCGGTGATCACGATGTCGCCCTCCGAGATCGTCGGCAGGGGGGCGCCGCTGTCACCGCTGCCGGTCTCCGGAGCCGGCGGGCCACGCTGCGCGCTCGGACGCGCGTCCGAGGCCACGGGCGCGCGCTCACAGCCGCCGAGGAGCAGACCAGAGACCAGGACCAGGCTCGTGGTTGTACGCATCAGAACCTCAGCTCCGCGCTGGCCCAGAGGGCGCCATAGGGTTTCTCGCGCACGGTCTCGGTCTCGAGCGCGCTCTCGTCCACCACGCAGGTGCCATCGAGCACAGGCGAGCCGCCGGCCTCGCAGCTCTCGTCCCAGGCGGACGGCGCGTCGGCGAGATCGCGACCGATGGTGCCGCGCAGCGCGACCTTGACCCGCCTGGGCAGCTTCTGCTCGACCTGCAGGTAGCTCTCGACCTGATGATCGCCGAGGCTGCCGTAGATGTCGTCGTCGCGGTAGCGCAGGCGCAGCGTCAGGGCCGTGGTGTCCACGGGCGTGTAGCGCACCTTGAGCCAGGTGTACTGGCCGATCTGGAACCAGGGCTCGCAGGGCTCGCCGTCGTTCGGGTAGAGCAGGCCGGCGTCCTCGTAGGTGCGGCGGTAGAAGGCCGTGACCGAGGTGCGCGGGATCTTGTCCACGTCGATCTGGATGCCCACGTCGTTGCGCGCCCCGGCGCGGTCGATGGGGTCGAGCTCCACGCTCGTCTCCTCGCTCGCCAGCTCCTCGCCGACGGCGTCGCCCAGGTCGGCGTCCTCGAAGTCTCCGCCGTAGACGCGGGTGCGGTCGTTGACGGCGAGGTTGCGGTTCCTGTGCTGGCCATAGACGACCACGTCCAGGTCCCGATAGGGCGACCAGGCGGCGCGGCCGTAGAGGTCGGCGTTCCAGACGCCCGCGCTGATGTTCTGCCAGACGTCCACGGCGCCGCGCAGGCCGAGCTGCTTGTTGGGGCGGGCCTCGACCTTGACGCGCGCGCCCTGCTCGTCTCGGTCGCGCTGGCCGTTGTAGGTGTCGGCGTTGGCCTGACCGCGCGCGTAGGGGTTGCCGAAGTCGGTGGCGTAGCGACGAAGGGTGGCCTCGACCTCTGCCTTCGGCAGGGAGAGGATCCCCTGGACCATCGCGCCGTTGCCGCCGCCGAGGCTGTGGGCGATCTCCGCCGCCAGGTCGAAGGGGCCGGCGCCCCACGCGCCGTCGATCCCCACCGCCCCGTAGGTCGGCGTCACCGGCCAGCCGTCCCGCAGCACGAACGCGTAGGGCTCCTCCATCCCGTCGATGAGGGTCTGGTCCTGCTCCGCGCCATAGGCGGTGACGCCCAGGTGCGCGCGGTCGTTCAGGCGCATCGTGGCGTTGGCCCCGGCGAGGTTCTCGCGCCAGGCGTTGGGGATGGTGACGTAGCCGACCCGCTGCCCGTCCAGGTAGACCCGGGGCGACTCCAGCTCGACGAGGTAGGGGTCCTGCGCCTCGCCCCCGCTCATCGCCATGTCGTACTGGTAGACGTCGCCGCGCGTGGACGAGACGAAGGCGGTCCCGTCGAAGCTCACGGGCCCCATCTCGAGGTTCATGGTGCGCACGCCGGCGCCGAAGAGGCGACGGGAGAAGCTGAAGCCGTCGGTGCCGCTGACGGACAGGTCCGGGTAGAGCCCGTGAGGCAGCGTCCGCTGCGTGCGATCGAAGGTCAGGCCCAGGCCGAAGCCCGCGGAGTAGCTGCCGACGACGGCGTCCAGGCGCACCCGGTGCACCGCGGCGTAGACGCGTCCGAGCTCGCCCACGGTGCCGTAGGACACGTGCAGGTCGCGAAGCTCCTGGTCATAGGCGACGCCGTTGATGTCCTGCTTCAGCAGGCCGAGCATCCCCACCTCGAGCCAGCGCCAGGCCTCGACCTCGCCGCCGATATAGCTCTCGGGGAAGGGGCCGTAGCCGAGCTGCTCGACGGTGTGGGTGCGGTTCGGACTGTCGTCGGCGATCGCCTCGACCTCCTCGAGCTGCAGGGAGCTGCGCGCCTTCATCCGGCCTCGCACGGGGACCTCGTCGAGGTCGACCTTCTTCGGCGGGCGGGCGTCCACGAAGGGGCGGAGCTGGTCGATCACCCCCTCCCCGAGGCCATCGACCTGCCGCAGGGCATCGACGCCCTGAAAGCCGCCGTTGGCCTTTCGGAAGGCGAGGATCGCGTCCACCTGCTCCAGGGTGAGGCCCGGCAGGTCGTAGAGATCGGAGCGTCGGGCCCGGTTCAGGTCGAGCGGATTGTTCAGCAGCTCGAGGAGGGCCTCGAAGTCCGCCACGTCGAGGAGCCCGTCCTCGTAGAGCGCGCGGAGATCCTCTTCGCCCTGCACCACGATGGGCACAGGGTACACACGCGCGAGCGCCGGCCGCTCCCCGGCGAAGACCGCCAGGGCGAGGGCAGCGATGACATGGCTACTCCTGGGCGCGCGCCCAGAGATCCTGGAAGGCGTCATCGTAGACCCTGGCGAGGTTGGGGTCGGCGAGGACGACGAGGTTCTCGTCGTTGGCCTCGTTCGCAGAGCGCGTGTAGTTGTAGGAGCCGGTCAGCACCGTGCGCCCGTCGATCACGACGAACTTGTGGTGCATGATGCCGCCGTTGTAGCCCTCGGCGGTGCGGACCTCGACGCCAGCCTCGCGCAGGCTGGTCTGGATGCCCGTCTGGTCGTCGAGCGTGGCCGTCTGCCCCGCGTCCATGACCACGCGGACGCTGACCCCACGCTCTGCGGCGTCCATCAGCCCGCCCAGGATGTTCTCAGCGGTGAACGTGTAGATCGCGACATCCAGGGAGGTGCTGGCCGCGCTCATCTCGGCCGTGACCACGCTCTCCAGATCCCCGCTCGCCGAGAAGAAGGCCTGGCTCGACGTGCATCCCCCCATGGGAGGGGCAGCCAGGATCGCGGCGGCGAGGCACACGTAGCGCCAGGAGGCCATGAAAAGCCCACGCGAAAGGAGGAGGAGGCTCAGGGCTGGAGAGGAGAGTGAGGGTAGCCTCTCCGCCGCCTCGTGGCAAGCGCTTCGGCCACCCCGGCCGGACGGGCGGGCGGCCGCGAAGAACCCTCGGGAGAGAGCGCTTTTCGGCGCGTCCTCCGAGCTCGCCGCTCAGGCCGGCGCGGCGTTCAGCGCTGTATCCGGCAGCGGGACAGGGCAGGCGCCTTCCACTTCGACTGACAGTTCGTCATGGGCGCCAGGCGCACGCCGCCGGCCTCTGCCGCCTCGACGCAGCCCTCGCGCACGAGCAGCTCGCCGTCGGCCTGAAGCGCGCGCGCGCAGGCCGCCTCGATCGCCTCCTGAAGCTCGCTGGGGCGCTGGTTCTTCACCGTGATCTCGGCCAGCGCGTCGCGATGATTGGCCGCCAGCCGGTTCGCGCGCCCCTGCAGCGCGGCGATGTAGCGGAGGATGCTGCTGCGGTCAGACGGCGAGACCGTCTCGCTCGGCTCCCAGGTCGGCAGCGGGACGGTGAGCTCGTAGCGGAGGGAGACCTGCTCGGCGAGCTCCGTCGAGCCGCACTTGTAGCAGACCTCGAAGCCGGAGAGGCGAGGGGAGGCCGCCTGCATGTCCCGGGTGGCCTCTCGCCAGGCGGCGTCCACCTGATCGAGGGAGAAGCCCGCCACCGGCACGCCCAGCTCGGTGACCGTCACCTCGAGCCCGCTGGCCCGACACTGGTCGCCGCAGGACGGCAGCGCCTCCTCCTCCGTCGGCGCGCTCTCCGCGAAGCCGCCGGGGAGGAGCAGGGCCAGCGCGAGGAGCAGGGTGTGCAGCGGACGCGTCGATGCCGGCTTCATCTCATCCCTCGGATCCGATGAAGCGGTATCCTACCCGATTGACGGTCTGGATGAAGCGCGGCTGGGCCGCCTGGTCGCGCAGCTTGATGCGCAGATTGCCGATGTGCGTGTCGACCGTGCGACTCTCGACGCCGGGGCGGAAACCCCAGACGCGCACGAGCAGCTCCTCGCGCTCGAGCAGGCGGCCGCGGTTGTCGATGAGGTAGAGCAGGAGGTCGCGCTCCATGCGGGTGAGGCGATCGGCGCTGCCGTCTTCCCGGCGCAGCTCGAAATTGTCCAGATCGATCTCGATGTCCTCGTAGCGGTAGATGGTCCGAGCGGGCACGCGACGCAGCAGCGCCTCCACCCGCGCGCGGAGCTCGAGCAGCGAGAAGGGCTTGGTCATGTAGTCGTCTGCGCCCAGCGCGAAGCCGGTCAGCTTGTCCGTCTCCGCCGCCCGTCCCGTGAGGAAGAGGATGGGGCGATCGAAGCGCTGATCGCGCAGGGCCTTGCAGATCTCGTAGCCGCTCAGCGCGTCGTCTCCCGCCGGCCCCTCGTCCAGCATCACGTCGAGCACCACCACCGACGGGGTGTAGCGTTGGGCGAGGTCCAACGCCTCCGAGCCTGTGCGGGCGGTCATCACCTCGTACCCAATGCTACGAAAGTACTTGCCGAGATCCTTGAGGAGCTCAGACTCGACGACGACGAACAGGATGAGACGCATGGGCACTCCTTGTAGGCTACCGGCGACCATCTGTCCTGCCGCCGCACCTGACAAGGTGAGAGTACCC
>CAZKWG010000183.1:0-11609 GCA_964556105.1 uncultured Enterobacterales bacterium
GCCCTTCGGCGAAGAGACGGTCGGCGCGCGCGGCCTCGGCGCGGGCGAGCTGGGCGCGGGCCTGGGCGGCCTCTGCGCTCGCGTCCACGGCGGCCATGGCGGAGCGGCTGGCGGAGGCCGCGCTGGTGGACGCGCCGCTCGACGACGCCAACGCGCGGCGCAGGGCGTCGAGACGCACCGAGAGGCCCGCCTCCGTCGCGCGCGCCTCGTCGAGCTCGAGAAGCGCCATCTCCGCGTCGATCTCGATGATGACCTGACCCTCCTCGACCGTCTCGCCCACCTGAGCGAGCACGGCCGCGACGCGCCCCCCCCGCTCCGAGAGCAAGGGCGAGGGACGCTCGGAAGCCTCCAGGCGAGCCGACTGGCTTCGCGCGTAGATCGTCAGGTCGGCGGCCAGGAACCAGGCTCCCCAGGCCAGGAGCAGTGAGATGCCCAGGGCCGCCATGAGGCCGACGCGACGGAGACCGTCGGCCTGTACGGAGCGCAGGGTCAGCGAGAAGGGATTGGACACGGAGCCTCATACTCCATCCACTTGGCGCTTGTCCATGCGCGCCCGGTCAGTTACATTGATGGGGCGGAGCCTGCTCTGGCTTCGAGCCCAGTCTCGATCCTACCCGAAGCGGGTCGGATCCAGCCTGGGCCGCGTGTGGCCAGGGCCGAGCTCGATCAGACATCGCGCCAGGGCGGCGGCGCGCACATTTATGGAGGAATCATGGGTGATCTCATCCCAGGGTCGGTGCACTACACCGTGCTCCTGTACAGCGTCAGTGAGCCTGGCGTCTGGCGTGTTGACGATATCGCGGACGATCTCCCCGAGTCCGACCTCACGCAGATTCAGTCGGCGGTGAAGGATCTGGAGTCTCGCGGACTGATCCATCGGAACAGCACAGATGAGCGCCTCTGGCCGCTGCGCGCCGGACGCGAGGTCCTTCAGCGGCAGAGCCTGTAGTCACGCACTGTCGCCGTTCTCTGGCCGGTCTGCGCGGTCTCGAGAACGTGCAGAGACGAAGCGGGTTCGTTTCGTTGCGCCTCGCTCGAGACGTCCGCGTGCGCTCAGCGCCGCGAGCATCATGAGCGGAAGCGTCACGAGACCTGTGTTCTCGCGTGGAACACTCGTGCAACCACAGGCGTCTTCCTTGTAGGTGTAGCCCTCGGTCTCCTCCGGCGTGGCCGTCTCAGCGCTCGTGTCCTGGTCCGGGTCCTCCTCTTCGCCGTCGCCCGTGTCGGGGATCTCGTCGTCCTCGACGCCGCCCCAGAGGACGTGGAGCGCGCCGGCGCCGGCGACCTCGCCGAGGGTGGTCACGACGCCGTCGCGCAGGCTGTCCCCGTTCAGGTCGCCCGCGGCGTCCAACCCGAAGCCAAACCAGTCCTGGGTCGCCTCCGCGCCCTCCTCCAGTCGGCCGGTCGTGTTGGCGAGGCCCGAGGGTCCGCCCAGGAGGCGCTGCACGGCGCCGCGCCCGCGCTCGTGGAAGTAGGCGCCAACCCAGACATCGGCGTAGCCATCGGCGTTCGTGTCGCCTGGCCCGGCGACGCTGGCGCCAAAGTAGGAGAACGCGGACGGTCCGGAGACCGTCTCCGCCAGGGTGGGCGCGCCGTCCGCCGAGCCCAGGTAGAGGTGCAGCGTCCCCTGGTTCTCGTCGCCTCCGGTCGCGCCGATCCCCAGATCGCCGAAGCCGTCCTGGTTTACATCCCCCAGGCCCGCGAGGCCGGCGCCGAACAGGGCGTCCGTCTCGCCGCTGGCCATGCGCGCGTCGCTCTCGCCGCCCGGCCCCGTGGCGGATCCCAGGAAGAGGTGTGCCTCCCCCGAGCCGTTGGCCAGCCGTGCGCCGACGAGGAGATCGCCGTAGCCGTCGCCGTCCACGTCGCCCGCGCCGCTCAGAGAGCCGCCGAAAGCTCCGGCGGGGCTGACGCCGGAGAGCGTGCGATCCTGCTCGCTGGGCAGGCCCTCCGCGGCGCCGTAAAAGAGCAGGACCAGGCCCAGCTCCTCTTCGCTCTCCTGGGAGCCGACGGCCAGATCGGCGAGCCCGTCGCCGTTCAGGTCCCCTGCCGCCGCGATCTCGTCGCCGATGGTGGCGTCGCAGGCCGGCCCGGAGATGTAGAGGGCGCCCGCCGCGTCCAGGCCGGCGCTGGACCCGGCGTAGACGTAGACGCCGCCCGCGCAGGAGCGCTCACCAACCGCCGCGTCGGCGAAGCCATCGCCGTCCACGTCGCCCGTGGCCGAGACCTCCACGCCGTAGTCGCCCTCGCCGGACGCGCTGGCGAGCGCCTGATCGGGCGGGTTGGCCGGCGCGTCGGGGCCGCCCAGGTACACATAGGCGCGCGCGTCGGCCTCGCCGGGGGCGCCGACCATCAGGTCGGGGTAGCCGTCTCCGTCGACGTCTCCCAGCCCGGCGACGGACATGCCGAACCAGGTCGTCTCGGAGGGCGAGGGCACCTCGGCCGCGGCGAGGTCGATCGCGAGCAGGAGCAGGACCATGCACACCTCCGCGAAGGTGTCAGGAGCGCTCGTACAGCGTCCGAATCTCCCGACCCTCCTGGAGATCATAGACGCTCTCGTAGCGCGCCGTCAGGTCCAGCCGCACATAGCGCTTCTTCGCGCGGGTCGTGCCGAAGATGGCCAGGCCGAGCTGGTTGCGCTCCTCCACGTACCAGCCGTGGGGGTCGATCTCGTGGCCGTGGATCAGGAAGCTCAGGGAGGGGCCGTCGCCCGCCGCGCTGAGCAGCAGGCGGTCGGTCACCTCCGGGGGCTGGGCGCGCGGTCGCAGCAGCCCGTCGAGCACCTCCATGTGCGCCGCCCGGCTGGCCGGAAGCGGGATGGCGTCCAGGTCGGCGGGGGTCGTGAACACGTCGGCGCAGCAGGCGTGGGAGAGCAGCGCGCCGCAGGGGGTGGTGACGAGCAGCGGGGCGCGCTCCAACAGGCGGTCGAGCGCGGCGTGGCCGGCGGCGCTCATCTGGCCCTCCAGGTGCGCGGCCTCGTCGGGCCAGAACTTGCGGGTCGGGCGCCCGCCGATGTGCGCCCACTCGTGGTTGCCCAGGATGACGTGAACCTGGCCGGGGACATGATCCTGCAGGTCCACGAAGCCCTGCACCAGCGCCTCGGAGGCGTCCTCGAAGTCGTAGAGCTCTGGCCAGCGTGGGCGCGCCTTGGGGTCCGGCCCGTGGACCACGTCGCCGAGCTGCACCCACTGCGCGTCGGGGTCCTCGGCGAGCATCTCGGTGAAGATCGCCTTCAGACGGCAGAAGTCCTCCCAGTTCCCGTGCAGATCCGGGCTGACGAGCAGCAGGCCGCGGGCGGGGAGTGGAAGGACGCGTGGAGGCATGGGCGCTCCAGCGTGCGTTGGGGCGGGGACGGTGTCAAGCTCCCGGTTGGGTCCGCGCGCGGACGGCGAGGGCTGAGGCGCGATCCTGGTCAGAGGTGGATGTAGCCGGGCGGGCTGCCCAGGAGCTCCAGGAGCTTGCGGCCGTCCGCGGCCAGCTCGCCGTAGATCCGCTGCCCCGCCGGGCTCGGGTGCTCGTGATCGCGGGGGTTGGCCGGGTAGAAGCTCTCCTCTGACAGGTCCTGCAACCCGGGCAGCAGGGAGCCGCTGGGGACCTGGAGCGCCTCGTGGACCCTCTCCTGCGCGTCCAGCCAGGCGTGGTGCTTCTCGCAGAAGGGGGCGTCGGCCTCGCAGACCTCGCCGGCGAAGACGTGGGGGGCGAGGGCCAGGACGTAGAAAGCGGCGCCGAGGGCTCTGGCCTGCGCCGCCATGTCGGCGACCTGCGTCCGGTAGAAGTCCAGATCGGGCCGCTCCTCGACCCCGGGCGCCAGCAGGGCGCCCTCGACGGCGCGGGCGAACGCGGAGGATCGCCGCAGCGGCCCTGGGAAGATCGCGCCCTGGGAGCCGATCCACACCGGGTAGCCGAAGCGTCCCAGCTCGATGGTGGTGTTGCGCAGGACGTCGTTTGTGTAGCTGGCGTAGATCACCTCGTCGGGCAGCCAGCGCGCGGCCTGGTGGCGCAGCGTCGCGGCGCAGGCCTCGGCGTCGTAGCCGTAGTGCCCGAAGTTGAGGATCTGGACGGTCTCGCCGTACTTCTCGCGCAGCGTGTCCTCCATGGCCCGCGTCCAGGTCTGCTCCGCCGTGCCCGTGCCCCAGGTCATCGAGTCGCCCAGCACGACGACGCGGTGGACGCCCGGGTGCTCGCCGGGCGGGATCTCGCGCTCGTGAAAGCCCCAGGCGTTGGCGCCGCGGGTGTGGGGCCGGGTGGCGAAGCCGCGGCCGGGCTCGTCCCAGGGGAAGACGACCGTGCCCTCCTCGTGCCGGAAGAGGGCCTCGGCCGCGCCCAGCGAGAGCGTGGTGGCGACGAAGGACAAGCCCAGCTTGTAGCGCGTGCGCATCTCAGCTCCCCGCCGAGGTGTAGCGCCGCAGCCCGAAGCGGAAGGCGGCGACCCCCAGCCCGAGGCAGGCGAGCCCCACCAGCGGCTGGACCAACGCGTAGAGCCGCCAGCGCTCGTCGCCGATCACCCACAGCGCGCCGTAGAAGCCGGCGAAGCCGAGCGGCAGGGCCACGGTGAGCAGCCAGCGCAGCGGCGCCCCGAAGAGGTCGAGCGGGTAGCGGGCGAAGGTCCCGACCTGGAGCACCAGGCCCACCGCCGTCCCGCGGTGGTGCAGGTGAAAGCCCAGGCTGGCGAAGGCGGTGATGAGCCCGCCCATCACCGCCGCGCCGGAGACCAGCCCGAGCGGCAGCAGCAGCCAGCGCCAGAGGGGCAGCTCCGGCAGGCCCCAGAGGGCCGCCGCGACCATGATCACCACGCCCAGCACGAAGCTGGGCAGGTCCTCCAGGCTGAGGTTGTCCACCAGCAGTTGTAGAAGTGGATCGACGGGCCGCAGCAGCAGGCGGTCCAGCTCGCCGCCCAGGATGTAGCGCTGGTTGAGCACATAGAGCCCTTGGAAGAGCACGTAGAAGATCCCGGCGACCGCGTCGGCGAAGCCCCAGCAGAAGAGGACCTCCGGCCCCGTCCATCCACCCAGGGTGGGGACGTGCAGGAAGAGGGTGAGCACGATCACCGGGCCCGCGGCGGCGACCAGCGCCCCGCCCAGCGCGCCCGCCAGCAGATCGCCGCGGTGGGCCAGGCGGGTCTGAAGGCGACGGGCGATCAGGGCGCGCAGGACGCCGGGTGACCCCGTGCGCGCGCCGCTCATCCGCCCTCCAGGACCAGGCCGCGGGAGACGCGCCTCCAGGCCAGGGCTCCGAGCGCCCAGAGCCCGAGCGCCCAGGCCGCCTGCTCCAGCAGCAGCGCGCCCGCGTCCCCGCGCCCCAGCAGCACGGCCGCCGGGCTGCGGCCCATGGTGTGAAAAGGCAGGGCGAAGGCGACCTGCTGCACGGCGGGCGGGAAGAGCTCCAGCGGGACCAGCGCGCCCGAGAAGAGCGTGACCATCGTGGCCTTCAGGTAGGAGAGGCCGACGACGTTGCGCAGGCGCACCACCCCGAGGCCGAGCAGGAAGGAGATCCCGAAGTTGGTGAGGTGAGCCAGCCCGAGGGAGAGCGCCCAGAGCGCCCAGCGCTGCGGGTGCGGCGAGAGCCCGAGCGGCGTGGCCAGCGCCGTGATCAGGAGCAGCGGGACGCTGCCCACCAGGAGGCAGGCGCTGGCGCGACCCGCGTCGCGCGCCCAGGTGCCGGCCTGCAGCGAGAGCGGGCGCAGCAGGTCGGCGGCGATCTGCCCGTCGCGGATGCGGCCTCCGATGTCCTCGTGAACGCGCGTGGCCACCGCCGGCACGCCCGCCCAGCTCACCAGGACCAGCCCGCGCCAGACCTCGCCCGGCGCGCCGGCGAAGACCGGGCTCGCGACCAGGGCCGCCGTCCAGAGCATCCCGTTCAGCGCCGCCACCATGGTCGCGCTGAAGAGCTGCAGCACGATCTCCGTGCGGTAGGCCAGGTGGTGGCGGAAGCCGATGCGCCAGGCGGCCAGGAGCGGGCGCAGGCTCATGGGGCGCCGCCGCGCTCGCCGTCGTAGAAGCGGGCGATCAACGCCTCGATGGGCGGGTCGTCCAGGCGCAGGTCCGCGACGTCCAGGCCCGTCAGCACCGCGCGCACCAGCGCCGCCGCGCCGGACTCGTCGGAGACCGGGAAGCGCAGGGTGAGCGGGCCGTCGCGCTCGCAGGGAGGGAGGCCGGCGAGGGCGCTCTCGGAGGGAGGAGCCCGCAGATCCACGCTGAGCAGGCGTCGGCCGCCGAGCTGGCGCGCCAGCGCGTCCAGCGCCCCGTCGTGCAGCAGCCTGCCCTCCGAGAGCAGCAGCACCCGCGGGCAGAGCGCGCGCACGTCGGCCAGATCGTGGGTGGTCAGCAGCAGGGTCGTGTCGCCCTGGTCGCGCAGCTCGGCCAGGAAGCTGCGCAGCCGCAGCTTCACCGCCACGTCCAGGCCGACGGTGGGCTCGTCCAGGATGACCAGCGGCGGGGCGTGCAGCAGGGCGGCGGCGACCTCGCAGCGCATGCGCTCGCCCAGCGAGAGCTGCCGCACCTGCGTCTTCAGCAGCGGCCCGATCCCCAGCACCTCGTCGAGGCGCCTCAAGCGGGAGTTGTAGTCGGCCTGAGAGACGCCGAACATCGCCGCCAGCAGATCGTAGGCCTCCTGCACGGCGAGATCCCACCAGAGCTGGGTGCGCTGCCCGAAGACCACGCCGATGCGGCGCACGTGGCGCGCCCGGTCGGCCAGCGGGTCCAGGCCGCCGACGCGCAGGCTCCCGCCGCTGGGCGCCAGGATGCCGGTCAGCAGCTTGACGGTGGTGGACTTGCCCGCCCCGTTCGGGCCGAGGAGGGCCACCGACTCGCCCGCCTCGACCGAGAACGAGACGCGGTCCAGCGCGACGCGCTCGTCGCCCGTGCGCAGGAGGTCCGCCACGGCGCCGAACAGGCCGCGGCTCCGGTCCATGCGGCGGTAGCGGCGGCTGAGCTCGGTCGCGACGATCTCGGGCACATCTTCCTCAGGGTGAGCGCGCGCCTCCAACGTAGCGCAGCAGCAGGCCGGCGTGTCGCTGGCGTGGGTCGCGGTCCAGCGGGCCGGGCCAGAGCGCCCAGGGCAGAGAGAGCAGGCCGTAGCGGGGGCCGCGCGGCGCCCAGAAGGGCATGGGCGGGAAGGGCTCGAAGCGGCGCGTGAGCAGCCAGCCGGCCTCGGCGAAGACGCGCGCGAGGTGGGCCGGGCTCCAGAAGCGCCAGGGCGCGTAGTCCTCGACCGCGGTGGTGAGGAGCGCGGCCCGGGTCGGCGCGACGAGGCTGAGCAGGAGCGTGGCGTCGGGCGCGGCCCGCGCGGCGAGGCCGGTCGCCAGCTTCTGCAGGTCCTCGCACCAGCCCAGGGCGAAGCGGCAGAGGATCAGATCGAAGGCGCCGTCCACCACCTCGGGCAGCGGCGGGCCGTCGAAGTCGAAGAAGCGGGCGTCCAACCCGAGGCGCTCGCGGGCGTGCGCCAGCGCGATGCGCCCGTGCTCCAGCAGGACCACCCGCTGGGCCCGCCGCGCCAGCCGAGCGGCGGCGTGACCGGGCCCTCCACAGAGGTCGAGCACGGAGCCCTGAACGGGGACCTCGAGGCGGCTCAGCAGCGCCACCACGGCGTCCGCCTCCATCTCGAACGCGGCCTGCCGCGTCTCGGTGCTCTTGAACCACACGTCCTCAGGGTTGGCCAGCGTCGCCTCATCGCGGCGCAGCGCGGCCGGGAGGCGGGCCCGCAGCGTCGTGGGCAGGAGGTCCACCAGCAGGCGCTCACGGGGGAGGCGGCTCAGGTTGCCGCAGCGCGCGCAGCAGATCCACTGGTGCTTGTAGACCGGCTGAAGCGGAGCCGGGGCGCCGCAGACGGGGCAGGGGCGCGTCGAGGACATCAGCCGAGGATCGCCAGCATGGTCGCAGGCTACCACGGGTCGGGTGAGGCGCACCCGCGGCCGCGATACAGCCTGCCTGTGCGCGTGGTCTTCACCAACCTCTGGCATGAGGGCAGCGATCCGGACGCCTGGATCGCCCGCGACACGCTGCGCCGCGAGCTGGCTCGAGGGCTGGCCGCGCTGGGGCACGAGGTCACGGTGGTGCAGGAGCTCGGCGTGGCGGCCGAGCGCCAGGACGGGCCGGTGCGCTGGATCTTCGTCCCGCCCTCGGCCGCAGCCCGGCTCTCTCGCGCCGTCCTCCGCGGGGGCGGGCGCACCGACGCGCGCGTCAAGGCGCCCGCCACGCATCTGCTCGCCCCGGTCTCCGCCCTGAGGCCGGAGATCCTCCACAGCTTCGATCTGGCCTTCTACCCGACGCTGGCCCTGCTCGGGCGGCTGGCGGAGCGCCAGGGGGCGGCGCTGATCGCACACTTCCACGGCGGCGCGCCGGCACGGACCCGGCTGCTCAAGGCCGTCGAGGCCGACGCGCTCGGGCGCACGCGGCGCCTGCTCTTCACCACGCGCGAGCGCGGGCTTCAGTGGGTGGCCTCTGGCGCGCTCGCCGATGACCGGAAGATCGTCGAGGTCTTCGAGTCCTCCTCGGTGCTCACCCCAGGTCCGGCGCCGCGCCTGGCGGGCGCCCCGGCCCTGCTGCACGTCGGGCGCCTGGATCCGGTCAAGGACCCGCTGACGACCATCGCCGGCTTTCGCCGCCTGCTCGCGCGCCTGCCGGGAGCCCATCTCACGCTCTGCTGGAGCGACGGGCCGCTCGAGGCCGAGGTTCGCGCGGCCTGCGCGGGCCTGCCCGTGACCCTGCTGGGGCGCGTCCCGCGGGACGGGATGGAGGCGCTCTATCGGGGCGCCGACGCGCTCGTGCAGGCCAGCCTGCGCGAGGTCTGCGGGTACGCGGCCCTGGAGAGCCTCGCCTGCGGCACGCCGCTGCTCGTCTCGGACATCCCGCCCTTCCGGCGGCTCACGGACGGCGGGCGCCTGGGCAGGCTCTTCCCGACAGGCCAGCCGGCGGCGCTGGCGGAGGCGGCCCTGGACCTGTGGGAGGCCAGGCAGATGGGCCAGCTTGGGGTGTCGGAGGTGCGCGGCTGGTTCGAGGAGGCGCTCGCCTTCCCGACGCTCTCGCGCGTGGTGGAGGAGGTCTACCGGACCTGTCTCCAGGAGATGCGCGCGATCGGGAAGGCGAGCCCCTGATCCCAGGGACCCGCGAGCCAGCGGAGCTCATCCCCGTAGTGGGGATGCGCGTCGTTTCCCGGGTGGGCCATGACCTCGATGACCCCGCGCGGGGCCTGCCCGCGCTCCAGCAGGGCGCGGAAGACCTGCGCGCTGGCGAAGTGGTCGGTGGTGATCAGGGGCGGGGCGCCGCGGCGCAGGGCGCGGGTGAAGCGCGCGGCGCGGGCGCGCTGCAGCAGGCGTCGGGCCGGGTCGGCGTCGGGCCGGAACCCGCCCATCGTGCGGACGCGGCGGACGCCGCTCTCGGACGCGACCCGCCGCAGGGCGCCCAGCAGGACGGGCCGCCAGTGGACGTGCTGATGGGTGTCCAGGTGCGTGGGCTCCAGGCCCTCGGCCCGCGCGCGCCGCACCTGCGCCATCCACTCCTGCACGATGGCGTCCTGGTGGCGCGGCTGGGCATGGATCGCGGCGGCGCTGAGGAGACCCTCGGGGAACAGCTCGGTCAGCGCGCCAAGCGGCAGCAGAGGTGCCCCCTCGCTCAGGTTCAAGTGTAGCCCGATGTCCGGCTCGCCGAGCGAGGCCACCGCGCGGCGCACGCCGGCGAAGGCCGGGCCGTTGGCGATCACGCTCGCCGAGCTGCACCAGCCCCGCGCCAGGGCCTCGCCGACAGCCTCGTTGATCGCCTCGCTCAGGCCAAGGTCGTCCGCGTGGACGATGACCCGCAGGGGCGGCGCGCTCAGCGGGCGCTCTCGCTGGCGTCGCCGGACGTGAGCACCTTGGCCAGGAACAGCCGGCGGTCGGTGGTCACCGTGCCGTCGTTGCGTCGGCTCGGGACCTCCATGTAGACGCCCATGTCGTCGAAGCCCATCGACAGGTACATCTCGTAGCTGGCGTTGCGCGTGGCGCTGGTGCGCAGGACGACGTGGGTGTAGCGGCGGCGATCGATGAGCTCCAGGCGCAGCCGCACGAGCTGACGGCCGAGGCCGCGCCCCCGCCATCCGTCCAGCGTGCCGAGCTCCGCCAGGTAAAAGGTGTGCTGGACCGGGAGCAGCCCGCGCAGCTCGCGCGCGACGTCGGCGCGCGAGGCGGCTGGGATGGCGATCCCGAACGAGACCACCGTCTCGTCCCCACGCAGCGCGAGCAGGGTGATGTTGTCCGGCACCTGCAAGAACTGCTGGAGCACCGCCTCGGCCTCATCGGGCGAGAAGCGCTCGTTGTAGGGGGGCTCCGAGAAGATGTCCTGATAGGCGCCCGCGAAGGCCGCGCGATAGGGCAAAGAGTCTTCGGGGCGGAAGAGGCGGACGATGCGGATTCCGTCGGACCGTTCGGCGATGACCATGGCGAAGCTGAGTTTGCCCGAGCAGCGACGATCGCGCAAGGTCCCGGCGAAAATCAGGAGAGCGTCATCCCCACCACGGCGGAGGGCCAGCCGCCCTCGGGCTCGGCGAAGCGCTCCGAGGGCGTGAGCTCGGCGATGTCGGCGAGGCGCAGCCCGCGCACGCGCAGGATGGCGCCCTCTGGCCCATAGACGTCGATATCGTAGGCGTCGTCGAGCCGCTGCACCATGAGCTCCAGCGGCTCCCCGTCGGGCGGGCCCTGCACCAGCCAGACGCCGTCCAGGGCGAGCGGCAAGGCGCGCATCCCGTCGATGGCCATGTGGTGCAGCGTGACGCCTTGGATGGCGGCCTCGAGCACGAGCGGCGCGCTGATCAGGTCGGAGGCGAGCAAGGCGTGCTCGACCACGGCGTCGGCCAGCAGACCCTCGGCCGCCACCGCGCCGGCGTCCCGGAGGACCTGGAAGGTCGATCCCTGGAAGAGCCGACGGTAGATCTGCGAGCGCGGGATGGACTCCTCCGGGAAGAAGGCGGAGGGGAGCAGCGAGGGCGGCGGCTGGGGACCGAGGAGGATGACGGCGTCGGCGTAGCGCACCTGCTCGTGGCCGCCGGCGATGGCGTGCTTCACGAAGAGCGAGGCGCGCGCGCGGCCCTCGTCCATCGGCTCCGCGCGGGCGACGATGTGCACCTCGGAGCCGAACGGGACGCGCAGGGGCTGCTCCAGACGCAGACCGGCGACCCCCGAGAAGGGCGCGCCGGGGACCGCCGCGCGGGCGGCCGCCGCCAGCAGCTCGACGATGACGGAGGCGGGCAGGAAGGGTGTTCCGTCCAGCGAGTGATCGGCCAGCCAGGGGTCGTCGTCGGGGCTGAAGCGGCGACCGGCCTCGACCGCGGCGCCGTCGAAGTCCATGTCGTCGAGCAGCGGATGGCCGGGCTGAAGCACGCCGGGTCCGAGCCGACCGGTGATCACCCGCTCGCCCTGGGCGCCGGCCGAGACGAGGTCGAGGAGCAGGTCCACGCCCGCGTCGATGGGCAGGAGGTCGGCGCCGGGGGACTCGTCCGAGCGACCGCCCTCCAGCCAGGCGGGGCAGGCGATGTGGAGCGCGCGCGGCCGGACGGCGCAGAACTCCGCGAGCGCCTGGAGGGCGGCGCAGGCCTCGACCCGGCCCGCCTGATCTTCTTGGACGAGTCGGGGGCCAAGACCAACC
>CAZKWG010000184.1:0-11591 GCA_964556105.1 uncultured Enterobacterales bacterium
AGCGGGGCCTCGGGCGAGGCGCTGCGAGCGGCGGCGGCGGCGCTGCGGGCGGCGCGACCGACGGCGGTGAACCTGATGGGGGCCATCGACCGCATGCTCCTGGTCCTGCCGCTGGGGACCGAGGCGCTCACGCAGGAGGCGCGGGAGATCTGGGCGGAGGATGTGCGGCTCTGCGACGCGATGGCCGAGCGCGGCGCGGCGCTGATCGAGGACGGCGAGGGCCTGCTCACCCACTGCAACACCGGCGGGCTGGCGACGGCGGGCGTCGGCGCGGCGCTGGGCGCGATCGTGCGGGCCCACGCCCAGGGCAAACGCGTCCACGTCTGGGTGGACGAGACGCGGCCCCTCTTGCAGGGCGGCCGGCTCACCACCTGGGAGCTGCTGCGGGCGGGGGTGCCCCACACGCTGATCACCGACAGCATGGCGCCCCTGCTCATGCGCGACGGCCGCGTGCAGCGCGCGCTGGTCGGCGCCGACCGCGTCGCCGCCAACGGGGACTTCGCGAACAAGGTCGGCACCTATGGGGTCGCCGTCGCCGCCGCCTGGCACAACGTGCCCTTCTACGTGGTCGCCCCGACCACAACCATCGACCTGAGCTGCCCGGACGGCGCCGCCATCCCCATCGAGGAGCGTAGCCCCGCAGAGATACGAGGTGTAACATTGTGTTACACGAGCATCCGCTGGGCGCCCGAGGCCAGCCCTGTCTACAACCCTGCCTTTGACGTCACTCCGGCCCGGCTGGTGAGCGCGCTGGTGACGGAGCGGGTCGTGGTGAGCCGCCAGGAGCTGCTCGACGGCGCGCTGGCGGCGCGGCTTCAGGAGGCTCCGTTATACTGATCTGAACATCTGATCAGGTCAGTCACATGACGAAGTACGCGCCTCCCGGCCTCGCGCTGTCGCTCTCCCTCCTGCTCCTCGCGGCCTGCCAGGACGATGGAGAGAGCTTCCAGAAGCACTCTGGTCTCGTGGACAGCAACTCCGAGGGAGAGATCGGCGCCGCCGACGCGGACGAGGACGGCTCGCCCGATGACGAGGACTGCGCCCCCGAGGACGGCGCCATCTCGCCGCTGGCCGAGGAGGTCTGCGATGGCCTCGACAACGACTGCGACGGCGACGCCGACGAAGGCGTGGCGATCACGGTCTACCCGGATGGGGACGGGGACGGCTATGGCGAGGACAGCGGCGCGACGACGGGCTGCGCGGGCGAGGGCGCCAGCCAGGGCGGCGACTGCGACGACGGGAACGCCAACGTCTCCCCCATCGCCGCCGAGGACTGTGACGGCGTGGACGAGGACTGCGACGGCGTCGCGGACGACGGGCTGACCCTCTACACCAGCTACACGGACGCCGACGGGGACGGCTACGGCGACGATGCCACGGCCCAGGCGTCCTGCAGCCTGCCCGCCGGCGCGGTGATGGACGCCGGGGACTGCGACGACACCGACAGCGCGACGTATCCGGGCGCCGACGAGGTCGCGATGGACGGCCTCGATCAGGACTGCGACGGCGCGGACAGCGGCCACAGCGTCTACGTGGTCGAGCGCTACGACGGCACGCTGGCGCAGCTCAGCGCCGAGGACGGCAGCGCCGTCGCCGAGATCACCGGCCTGGGCGCCATGATCGGCGTCGCGCGCGCCGACGACGGGACCCTCTATGTCTCCCAGTTCGACGCCGACACCATCAGCGCCGTCTCGGCGGACCTCAGCGCCAGCACCCCCGTCCTCACCACCGCCGCCGACGGCCCCCACACGCTGCTGAGGGATCCCGCCACGCAGACCGTGCTGATCGGCGGCTACGGCGCCAGCCTGGTGCAGGAGCTCGATCCCAGCACCGGCACGGCCAGCGTCCTCAGCGCCGCCGTGACCGCCCCCGTCGGCGTCTTCCGCTTCCCGGACGACGACGTGCTCTACGTCACCTCGCGCAACACCCGCGCCCTCTTCGCGGTGAGCGGCAGCACCGGCGAGGTGCTGGACTACCTCGACCTCCCCGCCGCGGGCGACACCATCTCAGCGGACGGGCCGGACGCCCTGTGGATCAGCTCCGGCAACGGCAGCGCCGTCTACCACGTAGACCTCACGACATCGGAGGTGACGACCCTGAAGTCTGGCCTGACGAACGCCTACGGGAGCTGTCTGCACCCCGACGGCGAGACCGTGCTGGCCAGCGAGGAGGGCGTGGGCGTGATCGTCGCGGTCAGCCCCGACGCCACGGTGAGCATCTTCTCCACGGCGATCTCCCGGCCCTGGCAGTGCGTGACCGACGTCTCGAGCGACAACGACGGCGACGGCCTGTACAGCGCCTACCACGGCGGGACGGACTGCGACGACCTCGACGCCGACGCCGGGGAGTGCCTGGGAGGCGCACGCTGGCCTGGGAGTGACTGAGGGTTGGGCGGCGCCCCTACCACCCCACATTGAGCGCGTACAGATCCGTCACCGGCGTCAGGTGCCCGGCCATCCGGTCCTGCCAGTCGATCTCCCAGGCCACGCGCCCGTCCGCCGTGACCTCCTGCACCACGCCGTCGGTGCCGAAGTTCATCAGCGTGTTCCCATTGGACAGCCGCGTCGCCTCCCCCGCGTACTCGGCGTAGTGCCCGGCGTCCGGCGAATAGCTCCACACCTGGGTCAGCCTCCCCGCGCCCGCGTCCACCTCGAACTCCCGCGCCATCTGCAGGCCCGCCGCGCCCGGCACATGCGTCGAGAGCAGCAGCGTCCCGTCCGGCGTCCAGTTCGGGTAATGCTGGAGCTGGATGTACACCCCCGAGGTCTCGATGGCCAGGCCCCCGGGGGTCCGGCCAAAATACCATTGTAACGTTCCGCTATCCAGATCGACCGACGCGACCGTCGATGTCTGGAACATCGACCACAACACCTGGTTGGTGTCTGGGTTCCACAGCACCGTGTTGGGCGCGCAGGACCAGTGGCTGTCGTCGTAATCACGCATCCAATCGTAGCAGTCCCAGAGCAGGGTCTGGTCGCCGGCCGCGTCCTGGGTGGCCAGGTAGTAGGTGTAGCCGTCCTCGTTGTAGTCGAAGAGCAGGGTCCCGTCGGGCAGCTCGTCGTAGCTCAGGCCCATGTGGGGGATGGTGGTCTCCTCCTCCTGCGTCAGATCGAGGGTGGCGCGGATGACGCCCGCCGTCGCCTCCTCATCGAAGGTGTAGTAGGTCGTCGCGTCCCAGGTGATGTAGCCGCCCGCCCGCGAGACGCGCGGGAAGAGGGTGAGCCGGCTGTCGGCGACGGCGCGGTACCAGACGACGCGGGCCTGGCTGTCCAGGATCACCGTGTAGCAGGGGCCGTAGAAGTCGTAGTCGCCGACGTTCACGCTGGTCAGGACGAAGGGCTCCTCGCGGACCAGGGCGCTGTCCGAGGAGACCAGCTCCGGCAGCACGAGATCCGCAGGCAGGCTGCCCGTGGTGCCCGTGCCGACCGGCCAGCTGGTCTCCTCCCCCTCCAGCACGACGTGCAGGGTCAGCTCCACGCCCGTCTCGGCGGGCAGGCCCAGCACCACCTCGCTGGCGGCGCCGACACCGCGCGCGCGCGGCGGAGAGGTCCAGACCCGCCCATCCAGGCTCCAGCTCAGCCAGGTGGCCTCGGCGTCCACGCGCTGCGTCCAGCGCGCGACCAGGATCGTCGCGACCTGTGGGTGCACCGCGATGGTGAAGTCCTCGGCGGCGACGACCGGCGCCCCCGTCTCCTCGCCCGTCTCCGCCCCCGTCTCCTCGCCCGAGTCCGGCGCGGGCCCCGTCTCCTGCCCGGTCTCGATCACGGGTTTCACGACAGGGACGGAGCATCCGACGAGCAGGGCGAGGACGATGGGCTTCATGGACAGCGACGGTAGCCCGCGCCGCGACCAACCGCGACGTCTGTCCTTCGCGCGGGCACAGCGCCGCCCGCCTCGCCACGATAAACCTCCCTCCATGGACGTCCTCTTCCTCTCCCCACATTATCCCTATGAGATGACCCACTTCACCCGTGGTCTGGCTCAGGTCGGCGCGCGGGTGCACGGGGTCGGCGACCAGCCCCTGGAGAGCCTGCCGCCGCTGGTCCGGGCGCACCTCAGCTCGTATCTGCAGGTGCCGCGCCTGATGGACGAGGAGGACGTCCTCGCCCGGGTGGAGCGCTGGCTGGGCGACCGGCGGCCGGACCGGGTCGAGGCCCTCTGGGAGCCGATGGTGCTGCTCGCCGCCCGCCTGCGCGAGCGCCTGGGAGCGCCAGGGATCTCCTGGGACACGGCGCTGGGCTTCCGCGACAAGGGCCTCATGAAGCAGCGCGTGGCCGCCGCCGGGCTGCGCGTGCCCCACGCCCGACGCGCGCGCAACGCCGACGAGGTGATCGGCGCCGCCGAGGAGATCGGCTACCCCGTCGTCGTCAAGCCCATCGCCGGCGCCGGCTCGGCCGACACCTTCCGCGTCGATGACCGCGCCAGCCTGGAGCGACGCCTGCCCAGCGTGCGCCACGTCGCCGAGATGAGCGTCGAGGAGTACATCGACGGCGAAGAATTCACCTACGACGCCATCTGCATCAACGGCCAGGTGGTCTACCAGAACGTCGTGCTCTACGTGCCGCGCCCGATGATCTCCCGCCACGAGGAGTGGATCTCCCCCGCCCAGCTCACCGTCCGCGATCTCGCCGATCCTTACCTGCAAGGCGGGATTCAGCTCGCCCGGGGCGCCATCGGCGCGCTGCGCTACGGAACCGGCTTCATCCACATGGAGTGGTTCCGCAACAGCCGCGGCGAGGCCGTCTTCGGCGAGATCGGCGCCCGCA
This sequence comes from uncultured Enterobacterales bacterium, assembly GCA_964556105.1. Lineage (GTDB taxonomy): Bacteria > Myxococcota_A > UBA796 > UBA796 > CAZKWG01 > CAZKWG01. Next base: position 4,767 of record CAZKWG010000184.1, read on the forward strand.
GCGGCGGCGGCCACCTCGTGGACCAGATGAACTACACGAGCGACATCGACCTGTACCGCGAGTGGGCCAGAGCGGTCTGCTGGCGCAGCTTCGAGGCCGATGTCCCTCGAAAGTACAACTGCGCGGCGATCTTCAAGCGCGCGCACGGCCAGGGCACGATCCAGCGCGTCGTGGGCCTGGACATCTTCCGCCGCCGCCACGGCCGCTCCATCTGCTGGGACAACCTGAACACCGTCGGCAGCCCGCGCCGGGACTGGAAGAACACGCTGGTCGGCGATGGCTTCCTGATGATCCGTCACCCCGACTGGGCGCAGACCTGGAAGATCATGGAGGAGGCCATCCGCGACGTGCAGCTCATCGCCGGCTGAAACTTCCTGCTTACGGCTGCTCTTCCTTCCGGATACAACGTCCCTCTGCCCCCTGGAGCGCGCATGCCCGGCCCCCTTCGCGGTCTCGCCCGCCGTGTCCTCGACCGCATCGGCGGCCCGCGAGAGGCCGGCGCGGGCTTCACCCAAGGCTCAGAGCGCGCCTTCGCCGCCCTGGACGACAACGCGGAGTCGGCCTTCTCCGCCCTGGGCGCCGCGGTGGTCTCGAGCTGGGAGGTCCTGCTGGCCGACCTCGGGCGCGCGCTGCAGCACCTGCCCGCCGAGCCGCGCGGCCGCCTCGTGGAGCGCGTCTCGGATGCCCTGGTCCCCACCGCCGCCCCCCTTCAACATGGCGAGCGCCCCTTTCGCGCCGCCGTGCAGAGCGGCGTGAAGGCCGCCCTGCGCTCGGGCCGCCTGGAGGACGCCACGGAGCCCCTCTGCGCCCACCTGGAGACCCTCGGCGAGCCCGTCGCCGCGGGCTGGGCGAAGACCGTCGCCTTTCTCCAGCCGGTCTACGAGGCCCTCCCCGAGCCGGACGCCCTGCGCGGGGCCCTGGCGTTCACCGGCGGTGAGCTGCGCGGCGTCTTCGACCAGGAGGCCGCGCGCTTCCGCGCCCGCATGGAGGCGCTGCCGCGCGCATCCGCGCTGGAGCCCGCGCTGAACCAGGCCCTGGACGCCTGGAAGCAGGGCGTGGTCCGCGGGATCGAGGTCGCGCTCTATGGGGCCCGGACGCGGATGGTCGAGGCCGCCGCCCGCAGCCGCTCCACCGGCTGAGGCGCACGCGCCGCGCGCGCCGGAGGACCTCCGCCGGGCGCACATCCGCGACGATGCCGTCCCCACCGACATCTGAATAGATGATCAGTGATCGAGCCCGTCGCCTGGTGTAGCCTTCGGCGCATGTACGAGCCGGACCGCCCCGACCACGGCAACTTCTTCATCCACCTCCCGCGCGAGGATCGTGTGATCCTCGCCCTCTACGACCGCGCCGCCCAGAACGGCGACCGCCCAGGAGAGGCCTGGACGCAGGTGGAGACCGTCTGGGCCGCCGAGGAGCGCGAGGAGCGCGGCCTCAAGCGGTTCTACCTGGACACCAACGCCCAGGTGCTCTGCATCACGGAGAGCTGGGACGGGGTCGAGACCGCCCGCCGCACGCTGGAGCTGGCTGACGACGTGAACTGAGCGGGCTCGTCCTTGACGACGCGCGAGCCCGCCGCTATCCGAGCCAGCATGAACGAGGATCCCCGCTCGGGTGAGCTCAGCCGAAGGCGCCTGCTGCAGGTCGGGGCCGCGGGCGCGCTGGCGATCGGCGTAGCAGGTTCGCTCTCCTGGCTGGGCCGCTACCCGCTGCGACCGGGGGAGGCGGCCATCGGGCTCACCGAGAAGGGGCTCTCCGTGGCCCGCGCGCTCACCGAGGCGCTCTTCCCCGCGGAGGACGGCTTCCCTTCCGGGATCTCGCTGGGCGTCCACCAGCGCCTGGACGAGGAGGCCTGGGCGAGCAGCGCCCTGATCCGCGAGGACATCGAGGGCGCGCTCGGCCTGATCGAGCACGCGCCGCCGCTGGCCGGCTACTTCTCCCGCTTCACGCGCCTCTCCCTGGCCGACCGGACAGCCTGCATGGATCAGCTCTGCCGCGACCGCCGCCGCCTGGTCGTCGCCGCAACGTCGTCGATAAAACAGATGTTACACCTGTTCTATTACGCGCACCCGGCCACCTGGGCCGGGATGGCCTACGCGGGCCCCTTCGTCCCGGACCCGCGCCCGCACGAGACCAGCCTGCGCTACGCGGAGCTGTTGGCGAGAGCGACGCAGGGGGCGCGATGAGCCTGCCCAACGCCTGGTCCGGCGCGCAGATCCTGGCCGGGGACGTGCCGCGCGAGCGGGCCGATGTCGTCGTCATCGGCAGCGGCTGCGGCGGCGCCACCCTCGCCGCCGAGCTCACGGCGCGCGGACGCTCGGTCGTGATCCTCGAGGCGGGCGGGCTGTACAGCCGCGAGGACCTCGACCAGCGCGAGCTGAACAGCCTCGCCCGCATCGACGGCGCGCGCGGGATGGACACCAGCACCAACCGCAGCGTGCAGCTCAGCTACGGCAACAACGTGGGCGGCGCATCCGTCCATTACTGGGCGGACAGCTACCGCCCGCCCGCCGAGCGGATACAACTGTGGGTGGATCGGTACGGCATCCAGGGGCACGGCATGAACGTGCTCACGCCCCACTTCGAGCGCATCGAGCGCGACCTGCACGTTCACCCCGCCGAGGACGCCTTCGTCAACCCGATGAACGCGCTCGTGCGCGACGCCGCCACGCGCCTCGGGTGGAGCGTGCAGCGTGTGCCTCAGGCCCGCCGCGGCTGCGCCCAGAGCGGCTACTGCCACCAGGGATGCTCGTACGACGCCAAGCAGAGCATGCTCGTCACCTACCTGCCCCGGGCGCTCAGCGGCGGGGCGCGGCTCTACGCGGACTGTCGCGCCGTGCTGCTGGACTGGCAAGGACGCGGTGTAACGTCTGTTACAGCGCAGGTCATCGATCGGGCGACCGGGCGCGCCAGCGGGCAGATGTTCACGGTGGAGACGAGGGCCGTCGTCGTCGCCGCCGGGGGCTACGGCACCCCCACCTTCCTGCTCACGCAGGGGCTGCGGGACCACCTGCATCACACGGGCGAGCACCTCTTCTGCAACCCCTGCCCGCTCGCCTTCGGGCGCTTCGACCAGGACATCACGCTCTGGCGCAACATCCCCGCCGCCTGGGGCGTGGACGAGTTCCGCGACGCGCGCTGCGACACGAGCCAGAAGGGTGATGTAACAGGCTTTTTCGGCCAGATCGGGCGCTACAGGGAGGGGGGCTACCTGCTGATGCCGAACCAGCTCCAGCCCGCGCTCCTGGCCGCCGTCCTCCCCGGGGTGGGCCCCGCTCACCGCGCCCTGATGCGCGAGCTCCCCCGGCTCGGCGGGACCATCGCCTGGATCGACGACGCCGAGGAGGGCCGCATCACCTGGGATGGCTACCAACGGCGGGTAAACGTGCCCTTGAGCGGCCAGAACGCCCTGCGCATCCAGGACGCCTGGCGCAAGCAGGCGCGCCTGCTGCTGGAGGCCGGCGCGCGCGAGGTGCTCTTCGCCGATGTGGACGACACGCGGATCACGCGCCTGGACCAGATCGACGACGCGGTGGCCCGCATCCAGCTCAAGCCCGGCCGCAACGTGCTGGCCGCGCCCCACCCCGGCGGCGGGGCGCGCATGGGCTCGAACCCGCTGGACAGCGTGGTGAGCTACGACCACCGCGTCCACAACACGGACAACCTGTTCGTGGCCGACCCGAGCGTGTTCCCCACCGGCCCCGGAGTCGACCCCAGCCTGACGATCATGGCGTTCTCGCTGGTGGCAGCGGAGCATGTAGACGCCAGCCTCTGACGCCGGACCTGCAGAGCGGGTTACATAGAACGTGGCAGGAGAAGACATGCAGACCACCAAGGTCCAGACCACCCAGGTCAAGGACGCCGAAGGAACCCTGGCCGGCAAGGGCATCGCCGGGATCGGGCCAGCGCGCGCCGCGCGCCTGGCGAAGATCGGGATCACCTCTCTGGACGCGCTCGCCGTGGCCGATCCGGACGTGCTCGCCGACGCCCTGCACGACGGCGGGCCGCGCGACGGTCTCTGGCGCGCCGCGCGACGCCTCTCGGAGAACGCCATCGCCTTCGCGCGCGCTTCCCTCGGGCTCTCCGCCGCGGACGAGGCCCAGGTCGAGGCCCAGGTCGAGGCGCCCGCGCCAGCCCCGGTGGTGGTCGCGCCTCAGCAGGACGACACGACCGAGGCCCTGGACGAGGACGCCCAGGAGGCGGCGGACGACGCGGAGGACGAGGCGGAGGAGACCGAAGACGAGGACACCGGCGACGAAGACTCGGCCGAGCAGCTCGATCTTCCCCCCCTCGGCGACGTCCGGCGCACCCTGGCCAACGCCCGCTCGCTGCTCGAGGCCATGCGCGACGTGGTGCGCGAGAGCGCGAAGAGCAAAGCCCGCGAGCGCGCCAGACGGGCGATCAAGCGCCTGCGCGAGACGCTGAGCGGTCTCGACGAGCAGCTCCTGGAGCGCCCGCTCCCCGAAGACGTCGCCGCCCCCCTCGAGCAGGCGCTGGAGCGCGCCCGCCGCCGCTGGGACCGCCTGCTGGCGAAGACGATGAGCCGCAAGCGCCTGCGCAGCGCCCGCCGCCAGGCCCGCCGCCTGCGCAAGGCCGTGCTCGCCGCCCTGAACAGCGCCGCGCCCGTCAAGGAGACGCAGGGATGAACGACGCCGAGGGGAACCCCGAGAGCCTGACCCACTGGGTTCGCCAGAGCTTTCTGGCCGGCCTGCTCGCCCTGCTGCCCGCCTTCATCACCTACCAGGTGGTCTCGCTGCTCTTCAACATGGTGGACGGCGTCCTGGGCGACCGCCTCAACCAGAGCCTGCGCGCGCTCACGGGCACGGACCTCCACATCCCGGGCATCGGCCTGCTGGTGACGCTGCTGCTGGTGATCGGCATCGGCTGGCTGATGCGGCTGATGCTCTTCAAGCGGGCCCACGCCCTCTTCGAGGACCTGGTCGCGCGCGTCCCGCTGGTCAACTCGCTGTACAACGCCAGCCGGCAGATCGTCGTGCCGTTCACGGACCGCTCGCGCCTGCCTTTCTCCAAGGTCGTGCTGGTCGAGTACCCGATGGTGGGTCGCTACACGCTCGGGCTGGTGGCGCAGGAGCGCGTCAGCGACGACCCCGACGATGACCGCGTGGTGGTCTTCTTCCCCTCCAACCACCTGCACCTCGGCTACCCGGTGGTGCTGGCGCAGCGGGACATCACCGTCATCGACATGACGGTGGAGGACGCGATCAAGTTCTTCGTGAGCTGCGGCGTGGTGGGCGACGATCGGATCGTGCGCTCCAGGGGCCAGCTCATCCTGACCGGCCACGGGCCCGCTGTTCCTGTCTCGCGCGACGCTGCGCGCGCAGAAGCAGCGCTTCTACATTCCTCAGCTCCCACGCTGTAGCGAAGGCGTAGTCCGGGTGGGCCCGCTCGGCGGCCCGAAAGCTGGCGGGGTGCACCAGGCGGCGGCTGCCCGAGCCCGGTCGCGGCGGCATGGCCAGGTGCAGCATCTCGTGAAACACGATGAACCGGACGAATTCCACCGGGACATCGGCGTGGTCCAGCACAGGGTGCAGGCGGATCCGCGGCGGCTTGCCCCCGCAGGAGCCCAGGCGGATGCGCGAGCGCGCCCCCTCGGCCGGCCAGCGCCCCCAGCCGATCGGCGCGGCGAGCGCCCCTTGAAAGTGGGCCTCGTTCTGCTCCTGGAAGAGGCGGGCGAGATCGTGGACCTCTCCCGCGGGCTCGAGCGCCTCCTGCCGCGCCGGCCGCAGCGTGCCGGCCTGCTCCTGCGCCGCCCGCCAGCGCCCGAACGCGACCTGGATCCGCTTCCAGGCGACCGCGTCCTTGTGCACCACGCTGGCCACCAGATCCTGCTCGTGCTCCAGGGCCGCCCAGTGGACATGGAAGTGCAGGCCTCGGTCGCGCTCGCGCAGCGAGAAGATGGTGCTGCGGTTGTGGACCACGACCACCGTGCAGCCCGCCGGGCGCGGCCAGCGCAGGAGGAGCTGCTCGCCCAGGCGGGCGGCGGCGGAGCGCAGCTCGGGGCGGGCGAGCACGGCGCTGAGCGGCGGGCCGGAGCGCACGCGGACGGTGAGCGGGAGGCGAGGCGGGGACGACACCATGGCCCCAGCATAGCCGCGAAGAAGTGGCCGAGCACGCCGTGAGCGCGCCTGTGTGATAAGCGAAGGGCTATGCCCGCTCCAACGCAGCAGGTCCTGTTCGCCCCGCGGCCCACCGAGCCGAGCGCGCCGGTCGGCCCCGCGCCCTGCCCGCCCGAGATCGCCACCCTGGGCGCGCAGCTCCCGCCGCTGCTGCGCTTCGGGACCAGCTCCTGGGGCTATCCAGGCTGGGTCGGCCAGGTCTACGACCGCGTCGCCAGCGAGCAGATCCTCGCCCAGAAGGGCCTGCTGGCCTACAGCCAGCACCCGCTCCTGCGCGCCGTGGGCATCGACCGCACCCACTACGCGCCGCTCGAGCGCGAGGCCTTCGCCGAGCTCGCCGCGCAGGTCCCCGAATCGTTCCGCTTCCTGGCCAAGGCCCACGACGCGCTGACCCTGGCGCGCTTCCCCCGGCACCCCCGCTACGGCGCCCGCCAGGGCGAGACGAACGAACGTTTCCTCGACCCCGTCTACGCCAGCGAGGCGGTGATCGGCCCCTTCGCCGAGGGCCTGGGAAAGAAGGCGGGCCCCCTGCTCTTTCAGATGGCGCCCCAGGACATGGTCGATCTCGGCGGCCCCCTCGGCTTCCCGGCGCGCCTGCACCGCTTCCTCTCCCGCCTGCCAAAGACCAGCTTCTACGCCCTCGAGGTGCGCAACGCCGCCCTCCTCACCCCCGCCCTCGGCGACGCCC
>CAZKWG010000185.1:0-11563 GCA_964556105.1 uncultured Enterobacterales bacterium
GTACTGGTCCATGCCCTCCCCCTCGACGAGGTCGGCGAGGAAGAGGAAGCTGTGGGTCTTCACCGCGCTCTCGCTGCCGTCGGCGTAGACCTCGACGGCGCGGACGATGGTCGTGCCCTCTACCGAGATCGGGCCGCTGTACAGCTCGGTGGGCTCCTGCCCGTCGGTGCTGGCGTAGAGGGTGGCGCCGTCTTCGGACGCGGCGATCTCCAGCGCGAAGGGCGCGTCGTAGATCCCGCGGGTCTCGCTGAATTCCGGGCCGTCGGCCAGGGCGAGCGCGGGGACGAGCAGGGCTGAGAGCATGGGTCCACTCCGGGGCGAGAGAGGATCTTAAGCCCCCGACCGGACCCCCGCCTCACACAAAACGGCCGCTGGTCACCGGCGAGCCCACGAACCAACGCTCGCGCGCGCGGGTCGTGGGCAGGGCCGCCAGCTTCTTCGCCAGGGCCAGGAGCTGCTCCGGGTGGTCCATCGCGTGATCGTCGGGGTGGGCCGCCTCGCTCTCGCAGATCTTCAGGGCCACGTCGGCGGGCCTGCCCGAGAGCGCGGGGCCGTGCTCCACCTCGCCGGTCTGGTCGTTCATGCGGAGCTGCTCGCCCCAGGGCGGCAGGACGTGCTGCGCCAGCAGGGTGACGATGTCCGGGCTGACCATCAGCGTCTCGGTCCAGCAGCCGACGTGCGCCCAGAGGATCTGACCGGGCTCACGCCGCAGCAGGGCCACCTGGATGGAGGGCTCGGCGGTGCGCAGATCGTAGGCGACGATCAGCCCAGGGGCGGGGGTGCCGCGCAGCGGCCAGGGGCGCACCGTCATCCCGAGCACGCGCCCGACGATGGCGGCGGCGATCTCCGAGTCGCGGTCGGGCAGCGCGAAGATGGTCGTCGGGCGCTCGTCCATGGCGGCGAGCACCTCGCGCAGCCGCTGGACGCCGTGCAGAAAGGCGGTGCCGCTGTCCTGCACGAAGGCGTAGCGGCCGTTCATGCCCTCCTCGAAGCCATAGGGCGAGAGGTGCGTGAGCAGCCCGCCGGTGAGCACCCAGTGCCAGCCGCGAAGATCATCGTCCTGTAACGTGCAGATCCCGCTCGCCGCGTCGGCGCGGTAGAGCACCCGCTGGGCCCAGTTGGCGATGGAGCGCTGGCGGTCGTCGGCCGGCTGGCCCAGGTGCGGCAGCAGCTCGCGCAGCTCCGCCAGATCGCCGGCCAGCCCGGTGAGCAGGGCGAGCTGGTGGCGCAGGGCCCCGCTCCGCGCCAGGGCGAGCGCCTCGGAGCGCAGCATGGCCCGCCCCTCGGCCGGCACCCCCGTCTGCTCGAGCGCGCTGGCCAGGGCGGAGAGCACGCCCTCGTCGCCGGGGATCAGGGTGCGGCAGCGGGTGAGCACGGTCGCCGCCACCTCGGGCAGGCCGACGTCCAACAGCCCGTAGCCGAGATCGCGCATGCGCCGGGAGTCAGGAGGGAGCGTCGCCGCCCCGCGGAAGAGGTCCGCCAGCGCCTGACCGGCCATCTTGCCGACGATGTCGGCGGTGACCTGAAGCAGCCCCGCCAGATCGTCCTCGCCCTCGGGTCCCGGCCAGGAGAGCGCCGGCTTGACGCGGTGAAACGCGGCCTCGACGTCGCCGGCCTCGAGCAGGGCCAGGGCCTCGTCACGGATGGTCTGGGTCTCGGACACGGGCGCTCCAGGAGGGTGCGAGCGGTCTATCAGGAAGCTGGACCGCTGGCACCCGACGATCTGGGATCGGGGCGCTTCCCCTTGACCCGAGGGGCGCAAAAGGGGTAACATCCTTTCAGATACCTATGGCCTGGGAGAACACATGCCGCCGAGCTACTCGCGCAGGCCCGAGCAGGAGGCAGAGAGCCCAGAGGCAGGGCCAGCGCTCGCCCCCTGGATGAGCGCGCTGGGCAGCCCCGGCTGGACCATGGGCGCGCAGGGGACCCTCGGGAACGCGGAGATCAACCAGCAGATCCAAGGGGGGGTGAGCACCGGCGGCTACTTCGGCGGGCTGCAGAACCTCGGGCTGTGGGGCGCGGGCGCGGGGATGGGCGGCGGGCTCGGCCTGGAGGCGCTCTATTTTGGTGGCTTCGGGGGCTCGCGCACACGAAGCCAGGGCGCGGACGGGAGCGTCACGGACGCGATGAACCTCCAAGCCACGCCCTTTGGCGCCTTCGGCCTGGGGGGAGGGCTCAACCTGGGCGGGCTCGGCCAGCAGCTCGTGGCGGACCCCTACCTGGCCCGCACCAACCTGGGCGGCTCGACCACCTACGGCGCCGACGGCGCGCTCACGGGCGCGAACTACAACGCCGACTTTACGCCCATCGGCGCAAACAACCTGCACTTCGCGCAGCAGTACGGGCTGGGCGCGCAGAGCTCGGTGGGCGCCCAGGACGTCTACTGGAACCGCTGGGGCCTGCGCGGGGGCGTGAACCAGGCCGACGACGGGACCATCCGCTCGGACCACCAGCTCACGCAACGGATGGGCTTCGACAACGCGGCGCTGCAAGGCTCGGGGCCGCTCGGGCACACCGCGCTCTCGGGCAGCATGAACATCGGCCCGACCTTCGAGGGCGGCAGCTCCTACAACCCTCAGACGGGAGCCTGGGAGGCGCGCGGCGGCTTCGTCGGCGGCGGGATGCAGATCACCAACGTGGATCTGCAGGCGGGCTTCCTGGGAGACAATGTCCAGTTGAACGGCCACATGGGCGAGTTCAACGACAACAACACCTACCGGGGCGCGCTGGGCTGGGACCCGACGCAGGGCCAGGGCTACGCCAACGGGCTGGTCAGCACGGGCTTCGGCGTGACCGACGCGCGCGCGGGCTACGATCTGGGCGGCGGCGCCCTGACGGGCCAGATGGGCGCGGACGGCTTCTCCTACGGGAACACGTTCGAGGGCGAGGCGCGGGTCGGCGCGGACGGGCTGCACCTGCGGACCACCGACCTCGACAACCTGGGGCAGAACCGGGGCGTGCGCTTCGGCGGGCTCCAGGCCAACGGGCTCTCGGCCAGCCAGGGCATCGGCGACCTCTACCGGACGGAGGCCGCGATAGGTCACCTCAGCACGGACACGGTGCTGGACGCAGCCTACCTCGACGTGACGGGCGACGGCCTCAACGGGGGCTTTCAGCAGCTCCGCACGGGCGGGATGCGCGCCCAGGACGTCTCGACGAGCAGCGAGCTCTTCGGGCAGCGCGCCAGCGTGAGCGCCGGCGAGCTGAGCAACGACCTCCTCTTCAACGGGGCGAACCTGCAGGCGGACGCGAACGGCGTGCGGGGGAGCCTCGACCAGTTCCGGGGCGGGGGGATGCGCGCGCTGAACATCGACGCGCAGCAACATCTCCTCGGCACGGACGCCAACCTGCACATTGGGGACCTGTCCAACGACGTCATCCTGAATGGCGCGCACTTCAACCGCGATCCGCTGGGCCTGTCGGGCGACATGGGCTTCCAGATGCTGGACTTCGGCGGGATCCGCGCCAACGACGTGCGCGGGGACTTCGCCAACCAGACGCTCGGGGTCTCGGGGAACTACGGCGGCTCCTTCAGCAGCATGAACACCATCGAGGGCGCCAACGCGAGCTGGGACATGACCAGCCTGGACACGGCGCACCTCCGAGCGCACGCCGACCACGTCGCGGCGCCGGGCTGGGCCCTGACCAACGCGAACGTGGGGGTGGACGGGCCCTGGGGCACCCACGTGGGCGCCAGCCTGGAGGATCTGCACCAGGGTCTGGATCTCCGCGACGCCAACGTTAGCTTGGACGGCGACGGACTCAACGCCGACGTGGCGCGCGCCCAGTGGGACACGCTCGCTGGACGAAATCTGGACATCAACGCCGATCTTGGCCCACTCTACCAGGCCAACGCCCACATCGGCGAGGGCTACTACAACCGCTTCTCCGGGGAGAACCTGCACGTCGGATTGGACGGCGACGGGCTCGGCGCCTCCGGCGACAACCTGGCCTACTCGTATCTTGGCTTCAACGACGTCCAGATGAACACCTCGCAGCTCGGCGGGGCCCTGACCAGCGATCTCAGCGCGGATCGCCTGCGCGGCGCGGGGGGCGAGGTCGGGCACCTGGACTTTCAGACCGACCTGTTGAACAGCAGCCTCTCGGCGCAGGACATTCACGCTTATGGGTTGGACGCCGAGAACCTGGACGTGGGCGTGGGCTCGGGGCCGGCCCGCGTCGGCGTCGGGGCCGACCAGCTCCAGGCCCTCGATCTGCGCGTGGGGGAGCTCCAGTCCAGCACCTCGCTGATGGGGACCCAGGGCGACGCCTCCCTGCGGGACGCGCGTCTCGACGCGCTCAACATCGAGGGGGGCCACGCGGGGCTCTCCAGGGACGGCCCGGCGGTGCTCGGGGAAGCCGGCGATCTGCGCAGCGGGGGCGGCGTGGACGCCGCCGATGCAAACTGGGACCTCTGGAGCGGGACGGCGGGCGCGAGCTTCGACAACGCGCAGTGGGGCCAGCAGGTCAACGACGCGTCCATCAACCTCTTCGGGACCGAGATCGCGCTGCCCGACGCCGGATACAACCTGAACGCCAGCGGCGGGGCGGACGTCGATCTGCTCCGCGGCGCCGCCAACGCCAACCTCAGCCTGGCGGGCAGCTCCGTGAACCTCGCGGGGATGGAGCTCACGGCGCCCGAGTGGGCGCAAGCCAGCGCGGGCGTGGACCTGAGCGAGCTCGCCGCCAACGTGAACCTCGGCGGCGAGAACGGTGTGGGCGCCGACCTCAACCTGAGCGAGGGCAACCTGGACCTCAACCTGTTCGGTTATGAGGTGGACGTAGACGAGGGGCTGAGCGACGCCTGGGACTTCGTGACGAGCTGGTGAGCGGGCGGCCCCTCGAGGTTCGGAGGTGAGATGCTAGCGCTGAACCTGGAGACGCTCGCCCAGTGGTGTGTGCGTCAGAAGCTCAGCTATCTGGTCCAGGAGCAGGCCCAGATGGTCGTGATCCCGCGCGGCCCCGGCGAGGCGCCCCTGCGCGCCATCCACCGGCCCGAGCGCCACATGCTCACCTGGCTGATCGCTCTGCCCTTTCAGGTCCCCGACGCGCGGCGCGCCGAGGTGGCCCGCGCCGTCACGCTCCTGAACAGCAGCAGCTACATGGGCGCCTGGGTGTTGAATCAGGCCAGCGGCGAGCTGTACTTCCGCGTGACCGTCCCCACCCACGGGACCACCTGGACCGACGACGGGCTGATGTTCGTGGTGCGCGTCGTGCTCGGCACCGTGGACGCGCTGGCCCCCTCCCTGAAGGCCGTGGCCGCAGGCGAGCGCGCCTGGGACGCCGCGCTCCAGGCGGACGGGCTCAAGGCGGACGGGCTCAAGGCAGACTGAGGAGCTGGCGACACCAGTCGGGCAGACCGGCGCTCATGTTGGGGCGGGTCTGACGACAGGCCTCCAGCGCGGAGCTGTGCAGCGACGCCCGGCCCGTCGTGTAGCGCTCCCAGTCGCCGGCGATGGGCGGGCTGCCCCAGGTGCCCGTGGAGATCAGGATGACGCGGTCCAGGCTGCGGATGTAGCGATAGCGCAGCGGCGCCGGGCTCATCCCGCGCGAGGGCAGGGCGCTCACGACGATCTCGGGCGCCTCGGGCGCGGACCTCGCATGCAGCTCCAGCAGGCGGGCCACGAAGGCGGTCTCGATCTCCCCGTCCACCATGTGCTCCATCTGGCTGTAGAGCAGGCTCGAGCTGCGCGGCTGCGCGCTCAGCAGGCCGGGTGGAGGACCGAGGTCCACCCGCACCTCGCCCAGATCGCCCCGGCTCACGGTCGGGCTCGCCCAGCGACGCCGCAGGTGCTCTTCCAGCCAGGCGATCCCCTCGGGGCTGCCCTGCCAGGCTCGCACCGCGCTGCTGGCCGAGCCGATCAGGCGCTCCAGCGCGCGCGCCTCCGTCGGGACGATCCCGCCGTGTCGCTCGGCGAGGACCTGGGCCAGCGCGGCGTCCAGGCGCTCGTCGGGGGGACAACAACCCGGATCATCGGAGAAGCAGCTCAGGCGCGGGCGGAGCTGCTCGCGCAGCGTGGTCAGCGAGGGCGCGGGCGTCCCGGCCGCGGGGCGTGTCTGCATCAACTCTTCCTCCGAGCGAGGTGGGCTTCCCCCCGCGCATGCGAGGGCGACGAGGGCGAGGAGCGCTCCCGCCCCGTGGCGCGCCCGCGCGAGGGGGTCGCTCAGGCGCATCCTCACCACCCCACCGGCATCTCAAAGAGGCTCGACCGCGAGCCGCTGTAGAGCAGGCTCCCGTCCTGCGAGAACTCCAGCATGTGCATGCTGCGGTTGGGCAGCGCGTGGTCGTCGTCCCCGAACGGGATCACCGCGGCCGTCTGCCCGCCGTCCTCGCTGGCGAACATCCACTCCGGGTTGTAGTAGTCATAGCCCGGCTTGGTGCCGATCGAGACCAGGACCAGGCTCGGATCGTTTGGGTCTACGGCGATGGCGGTGACGTCGAATCGCCCCAGCACCGGGGCGCGCGGGTCGTCCTCGGCGTAGAGGCCGTCAACGCTCGCCGCCCGCGACCAGCTCCCCACCGAGCAGCCGTCCGAGCAGTCCAGATCGCCGCTGAACAGGGTGGCGAAGCCCTCATCGGCGGCGCCGACGACGATCCGAGGCTCCCCGAGCGCGTCCGTCGCCAGGGCGAGCGCGGTGGGCGAGCCGATGGGATCGTCGTTCGTGGCGACCTGGCCCGTGCTCGGGTCATGGACGGTGGTGGTGCGGATGGCCTCGCAGCTCCCGTCGGAGAGATCGATGGCCAGCAGCCCGCCCAGGCGCACCCCGTCGCCGACGGCAAACGCGTAGCCGGGCGCGAGATCCAGGTTCAGCTCGAGCTCCTGGAAGGAGAGGTGCTCCGTGCGCTCCGGGCAGAGGCGCGACCACTGGGCGTTGGGCGTGCCGTCGCGATCATAGGCCCACATCCCGTCCGAGCTGACCAGCAGCAGATCCATCGCCGAGCCGGCCTCGGTGGGCACCCAGAGCAGCTCGTAGATGTCCATCGAGACCAGCGGCGCGCCGGTGTACAGTCCGTTCATCGTCTCTGTGTTGATGGTCTCGGACAGCGTCGCGTCGGTGGGCCAGCCGTAGCCGCCCACCACCGTCCAGGCGTCGCCGTCCCAGGCCATGACCGAGTACAGATAGTCCGACGCCGTCGCGACGTTGCTGGCGTAGACGATGCCGTTCGTCTCGTCATAGACGACGCTGTGCGTCTCGTCCTTTCGGAACTCGCTCGTGTCCGTGCTCCAGTTCGAGGTCCAGGTCTCCGACGCGGGCGCGATCCAGGTCCAGACGCCGTCTATCTGCTCGGCGCGCAGCACGGCGCCGTCCGAGACGCCGGCGAACAGATAGGATCCCACCTCCTGCACGTCCCAGACCACCGCGTCGTCCAGGCCGGTGCCCTGCCAGGCGGGCAGGTCGTCGATGGTCCCAATATAAGCGCTGCCCAGGTGGGTGAACGTGTACCACTCGGCCGCGCTGTCCCAGGTCGCGCGCAGCATGCCGCGCAGACCGAAGTCCACCACCGGCCAGCCGTCCGTCGCGGCGTCCCAGTCCACGATCATCCGTTGGACCTCGATCTTGCGACCGCGGGAGATGTTCAGCGGGCGCTCTCCCTCGAAGCGGGCGTCGTAGGTGTCCTCGCCCTGGTCGGAGAGCCAGAGCCAGGGCTCGTCCGCGTCGCTCGCGTCGTAACGCCACAGCCCGCTCTTCGAGCCCAGCACGCCGACCATCAGGAAGTCGTCCTCGCCCTCGGGCCGCGCGTCGATCTCGTGCAGATAGGTCACGTCGGCGTCCGAGCTGCGCTCGGAGGTCTCGGCGTCGCAGCGGTAGCGCAGCTCGGTGACCAGGGGGGTGACGCCAACGGCGCTCCCGGGCGCGCCCGTGTCGGTGAGCAGCCAGGCCCAGGTCTCGCCGCCGTCCTCGCTTACATAGGGTCCGCCGCGCGTGAACGCCAGCGTCTCGTCCTTGAAGCTGTCCGCCGTCACGCTCTCCGCGCAGCCGTCCCCTTCGTCGTCGGCGTGCCCGCGGTCCCAGACGCTCAGGTAGAGGCGCTCCGTCCCAGCCACGCTCGCCAGCGCGAGGGCGCGCGTGTTGGGGTGGCTCTCGAAGCCGGGCGAGGGCCAGCCGGTCTCCGGGTCCAACACGAGCTCCACCGTGGCGTTCTCGATGATGGGCAGGCACCAGGCCGTCGCCGCGCTGCCCTCGGCCCAGGGCTCGCAGGCGGGCGCGGTCTCCGCCCACCGCTCGCCGAGGTCGGTGCTCTCGCGACGCGCCGCGGTCCCGCGCTCGCTCCAGAGGATGTCCGGCAGGCCGTCGCCGTTGTCGTCTTCGGTGGTGTCGGCGTTCTCGCTGACGTAGAGCCCGCGGTCGCTGGCGACGAAGACGCGGCCGGAGTCGGCCGGATCGACCAGGATGGAGAAGACCGAGCCGTCCGAGTCGTAGCCGGGCGCGACGAAGCCCGAGATGGCCTCGGAGAAGCGCAGGGCGGGCTCGAAGGAGCGGCCGCCGTCCAGCGAGCGGTAGAGCTTCCAACGATCGAGATGTTGCAAGCTGTACGGGTCTTTGGGGTCCTGGGCGAGGTTGACCTGGGCGCTGGCGGTGACGCCGGCCCAGACGATGGCGGGGTCCGACGGGTCCACGGTGAGCGCGCCGATGGGCAGGCTCTTCCAGCTCAGGTTGTACTGGGCCAGCGCGCGCAGGGTCTGCAGATCGGGGCGCTCGTCGCCGAATTCGATGCCCTCCACCTCAGTCCAGCCGCTGATGTCGTCGGCGACCAGCCCTCCACCCGTGGCCAGATCCTCGCTCCTGAAGATCCCGGTGTCGGTGCCCAGCACGACGCGCGTGATCTCGCCGTCGCCGGCGCCCTCGACCGAGAGCCCGAGCGACCAGACCCCGTTGGCCGGCAGGTCGCGGGTCACGTTCGTCCAGGTCTCGGCGTCGTCGGTGGTCAGGTACAGCCCGCCCACGTCCGCCCCGGCGAACATCACGCCGGGCAGCGTGGGGTGGCGCTCGTAGGCGACGAATTTCCCCATGCTCCCCGGGCCGATGTAGGCGAAGTCATCGAGCGCGACGGTCTCCAGCGCAGGCGGCCCGGGGCGCGCGGCGGAGGCGGGCCGGGCGTCGGCGTGAAGCCCGGCGTCGGGGGAGCAGGCGGCGATCAGGGGGAGGAGGGCGCGCAGCATGGGGGGAAGGTAGCATGGGGGGGACGGGGAATTGTGCTGGCGCTGTCAGGCCTCGTCGCGCAGGCGATCCGCGGCATGCAGGACCAGCTCGATGTTGCCGTTGCCGTCCGCGCGTAGCAGGCTCTCGCGGATCGCATGCTCCCTCAGGGCCCGCCGCAGCCGGGCGAGCACACGGTCCCAGCTCCGTCGGAGCTGGTCGCGATCCTGTCGGGGATCGATGTCTGGCCAGATCTCCCTGGCCAGGACGCTCCACGCGACGGGTCGGCCCATGAGGACGAGCTCGCTGAGCAGCCGACCGGGCTGTCCGTCGAGGATGACCGGCTCGCGACGAGCGCGCAGGATGTGGACCGAGGTGTGACGGGCGACCAGGGTGAGCCCGGCGCCGAGTCGCCCCGCGGTCGCGACCTGTCCGGCCTCACCCAACGCGAGCGAGACCGCCTCCAGCGCGACACCTTGTACGCTCCAGCGTCGCCCCGACAGCAGGGGCTCACGGCGCCCATCCGGGAGTTGCAGACACCATCCCTCGGCTGTGCTCCAGACCCGCGCCAGCGCCGCCTCGTCCTCGCGCGGGACCAGCTCGGGCGAAGGGGGCGGCAGGAGCGTGTAGACGCCCGCGCAGAGCTCCTGAGGATCGCCGTCACCGATGCGCAGCGCGAGCACCTCCTCCGGGAGACGGAGCTCCACGACGCGCAAGCGGACACCGCCCAGCGCCAACACCTGACCTTCGGCCAGCTCGACCTCGTCCTCCGCCTCGCCGTCGACCAGGACGCCACCCCGCAGGGCGAGCAGGCGCAGCGCGCTCCCGCGCAGGCTGACCAGGGCGTGGGCCTCGCTGACGCGGCTGTCGGTGAGCCGACAGGTGGCTGCGACCATGCGGCCGATGATCGCGCCGGGGCCGAGGGTCCAGCTTCGTCGCGTGTGCTCGTCCACCAGACGTACGAAAGGTGTCGTCATCGGCAGATTGTAGCACCACTCCCCGCGCTAACCATTCTGAACACCTAGGTGGTATCGGCTATACTCGGTTCTGGAGGGAGCTTGACCATCTCTGCCACGCTGCGCGGCCAGAAGGGCGCGATCCGCCTGAGCGGTGACGCGCCTCGAGCGGGCGGACAGGCGTTGGTCTACCGCGGCTGGGACGCCGAGGACCGCGCGGTCGCGGTAAAGATCGCGCGCGCCGGAGCGCTGGAGCGACGCGGACTGTTGGCCGAGCGTGAGGCCCTCGACGCCATCCACCGGCGACAGGCGGGAAGCGAGCGCTGGCTGGTGCCTTTGCTCGACCAGGGCGAGCTGCCCGATGGGCGCCCCTTCCTGGTCCTCCCCTGGGTCGAGCGCTCGCTGAAGGGCTGGCTATACCATGCACGCCCCGACCTGCGGCGCCGCATCGAGGCGTTGATCCTGGCATCAGAGGCCGTGATCCAGCTCCATCGCAGCGCGAACAGCCTGGCAGAGGTGGTGCTGCATCGCGACATCAAGCCGGAGAACCTGCTGGTCGAGGAGGGCCCGGAGGGGCTCCGCGTCCTGCTGGCCGATCTCGGGACGGTCAAGGAGCGCACCCTGCACGGCGCCACGGCGAACACGGGGATCCACTCCCCCTTGTATGCGCCGCTGGACCAGATGCTGCCGGTGGACCGCGCGCCGGATCCATCGGTGGATGTACACGCGCTGGCGGTGACGATCTTCTTTGGGCTGGTCGAGCGTGAACCACAGGCGGTACACAGCCGGACCGGTCTGCTCACCAGCGCGGGCGAGGAGCTGTGCCACCTCCACGAGGCCGGCGGAGGCGAGACGGAGGCCGCGCGAGCCCGCTACGCCGAGCTTCGGCGCGCCCCGCTGGAGCGGCTGGTGGACATCCCGCACGCCGTCGTCCTGCCCGCTGAGGATCTGAACCGCCTCCACGCGGCGCTGGAGGCCCACCTGGAGCGGGAGGGCGCGGAGGCCGCGCCGCTGGCGGAGGCCCTGACGGCGATCCTGGCGCCAGGCCTGCGACACGCGCTGGAGGTGGATCCCGCGCGACGTCTGTCCCGGCCAGAGGTGTTGTTGGCGGCGCTCAACGCCGCGCTGGACCAGCTCGGGGGAGCTTCACCCAACGCGAGAGCGGCGGCGACGCCCGACGCTCCTGCTGCCGGGGCGACGGCGCCACCCGACCCGCCGCGCTTGCGGAGGATCGCCGCCCTGGCCGCCTTCCTGAGCGTGTGCGGCCTGGGCCTCTGCCTGGGCGGCGTCACGTGGGTGGTCCGTGGCGTCGAAGAGGAGGTCGCCGCGGCGACCCAGGACGCGACGGACACCACGGTCGCGGCGAGTCCACCGGACGACCCGCCCGAGCCCGATCAGCTCCCCAGGACCGCCGATGGTCTGCCCTCGGCAGCGCCGGTCGCGGCCGAGCGCGGGCCCTCCACCGC
>CAZKWG010000186.1:0-11516 GCA_964556105.1 uncultured Enterobacterales bacterium
TGCGCGGCCACGGCAAGAACCCGAAGAGAGAGCTCACCGAGGCGGACTATCAGGCCATGGTCGCCGACGTGGACGCCGCCGCCGCCTGGCTGAAGAAGCAGGGGGTGAACGATCTCGCCTGCGTGGGCGCCAGCCTCGGCGCGAACCTGTGCCTGCAGGCCGCCGCCAAGGATCCGCTCCTGGAGAACGTGGTCCTGCTCTCCCCCGGGCTGAACGTGAAGACGGTGACCGCGGGCGACGCGCTGCAGCGCTACGGCGACCGCCCGGTCCTCATCGTCGCCTCGCAGGAGGACGTCCCTGCGCGCACGGCCGCGACGGTGCTCCAGAACGCCGCCCTCGGCCAGAAGCACCTGGAGCTGCTCCAAAACGCCGGGCGTGGGACGAAGATGCTGAACCAGAACGCCAACCTCGAGGGGCTCGTGCTCTCCTGGTTGCTCGGCACCTTCAAGCTGTCCAGCGGCGAGATCGTCACGCCCAAGCCGGCGTCTGCGGATCCGGGCACGGTCGAGACCTCCGGCAAGAAGCTGCCGGGACACTGAGGGGCGAGCGGCGAGCGGCGCTCAGGCCCGGTAGTCGCGCAGCACCGAGAAGAAGAGCCCGAGCTGGTGGGCGCGATCGGCCCGACCGCGGTGCATCCCGACCCCCACCGGCGGCGCACCCAGCGCGGCGATGAAGGCGTCCGTCGCCAGCAGCTCGCCCGCCACCGCGGCGCCCGCGAGGTGAAAAGCGGCGTTGACCTCCAGACCTGTCGCGTCTCCGTCCGGGTCGAGCAGCAGCTCGCCATGCCCGAGCGCGGCGCCTGCGCCGATCAGCTCCGCGCGGCTCCCGTCTGAGCGCGCGCCCTGACGTCGCCGGTTGAGCTCGTCCAAGGCCAGAAGACCATCGAAGGCCGCCAGCACCGCCCGATCCGGGCGATCGAAGCTCAGCAGCAGGCCGTCGCGCAGGCTGCGGATCCCCCGCGGCGCGTGGCCCTGCGCGGCCTCCAGCAGCGTCCGCTGCGCCGCCCGCGTCACCGCGAGCGCGTGAACAGGCCCCTCCCGAGCCATCCGCGCAGGCCCGTCCTTCACCCCGATGATCAGCACGGCCGCGGGCGCGCAGAAGCGCGCGCGCAGCGCCTCCTCCGCGCCCGGATCCGTGAGCGCCGCGGCGAGCAGCTCCTCGTAGGTCCTCGCGCTCAGGGCTTCCTCACGCACAAGGGGGCTCCTGGGCTCACGGCGTCTCCGGCGGTGGTGCGGGTCGTACCCCTGCATTATGCCATGGGCACGAGGTCCCGAAGCCCGCCATGGTCTCCCTTCCACCGTACCCGCTCTTCCCGCGGCTGGCGCTGGCCCTCGGGCTCGCGGGCTGCCTGTGGAAGCCGAACCCTGGCGTGGCGCCGCTGGCCCTGGCCGAGGCGCCGGTCGAGCCGGTCTCCATGACCGCGGACGGCGCGACGATCACGCTGGTCGTGATGGTGCGCGCGGGCAGCGCCTACGATCCTCCAGGGCGCGAGGGGCTGGCCTGGCTGAGCGCGATGGCCGTCGCGCGCGGCGGCAGCGCCACGCAGAGCGCCGCCGACGTGCAGCGCGCGCTCGCAGCCTGGGGCGCGCAGATCGAGGTCGAGGTCGGCCTGGAGCTGGTCACCTTCCGCCTCAGCTGCCCGCCCGAGCACGCCGTGGAGGCCGCGCGGCTGCTGGGCGCGCTGGTCGTCTCTCCGGGCCTGGAGGAGCGCGCGCTGGCGCAGCTCCGCGCCGAGGGCCAGACCGCCGCCGCTGCCCGCGCCGAGGACGCGCCCGCCGCCCTCGCCAGCGACGTCCTGCAGGTCTGGCTCTACGAGGCGCACCCCTACGGCCACCTGAGCGCCGGGCGACCGGGCGGGCTGGCCGTGAGCACCCCCCTCGACGTGGCCCAGTTTCTGGAGCGCCGCTACGTGCGCTCGGTGCTCACCGCGGGCGTCTCCGGCCCCGCCGGTCGCCCTGAGCTCGAGTCCGCGCGCGCGGCCCTGGGCGAGCAGCTCTCGCTGGCCCCGCCCCTGCTCAGCCCGCCGACCACGCCCCGCCTCGTGCCCGAGCGGACCCGGCGCGCGCTGCTGGTGGTCGACACCGCCCGCGAGGACCTCAGCCTGAGCCTGGGACAGGCCCTCGACCTGCAGTGGGACGAGCCGGATGGTCAGGCGCTGGCGACGGCCACGGCCGCCTTGAGCGCGCGCCTGAGCGCAGACCTCGGCGCGCTCGGCGAGGCGAGCGCCCGGCTGCTCGGGCCAGGCCAGGCCGTGCAGAGCGCGCTGGTCGTGACCGTCACCCCGTCGGCGCCCGCGCTCGCGCCACAGGCCCTGGAGGCGGCGCTGCGCACCGTCGAGCGCTTCGTGCAGGACGGCGTCGAGGCCACGGAGCTCACCCGCCCGCCCGCGCCCCTGGCCCCGCTGGAGGGCGCGCTGAGCGCCCGCCTGATGCGCTGGCCCGACCCCGCCGCCCTGGCGAACCCTGGCGCCGCGACCGCGCCCGAAGCGCAGGCCCTGAGCCCCGCGGTGGTCAACGCCGCGATCGCGCGCCGCCTTCGCCCGGCCGTCTGGTCCCTCGTCGCCGTCGTCCCCGACGCCGAGGCCTTTCGTGCGAGCCTCATCGAATATCCGACGGGCGCAGACGTCCAAACCTCAGCCGCGACGTCGGGTGCGGGCTCCGATCCTGGAGCGGCCCCCGAGACGCGATACAGAGCGGGCATCGACCAGGTCACGGTCATGAACGCGACGGAGCTCTTCCGATGAGAACCATGCTGCTGAGCGCTCTCCTCCTCTCGGGCTGCAACGGCGAGCTCGACGGCTACCTCCCCACCATCGCCTTCGACCGTCTGGAGGTGAACGCGGTGGACTGGGAGATGGCCGACACGAACTTCGTGTTCGCGGTGGACAACCCGAACCCGCTGGAGATCACCCTGGCCAGCTTCGACTACACGCTGGCCTTCCAGGGAGAAGAGTGGCTCGTCGGCGACGATCCGGACGGGCTCGTGCTGGGCGCGGCGGGCGAGAGCGAGCTGGCGCTGCCGGTCGGCCTCATCTTCGAGGACGTCTACAACATGGTGCAGGCCGTCCGGGGCGAGGACACCATCGACTTCGAGCTGACGGGCAATTTCGGCTTCAACACGCCGATCGGCCTGATCGAGCTGCCCTACGACGCCTCGGGCGGCTTCCCCGCCCTGCGCACGCCCACCTTCGGCTTCCAGGAGCTGCGCATCGACGAGGTCGGCCTGACCAGCGCCACCCTCGCCCTCGACCTCGCGGTGGACAACGACCACGCCTCGACCCTGGACTTCACGAACTTCGATTACAGCTTCCAGCTCGAGGGCGAGGACGTCGGCACGGGCTCCGTGGCGCAGCTCGGCGCCGTGGACGGCGGGAACACCGGCACGCTCACCCTGCCGCTGGAGATCGACTACGCCGGGGCCGGCTACGCCATCTACGAGATCCTGGTCGAGGGCAGCGGCAACGTCAACGTGGGCCTCTCGGCGGCGACGGACGTGGACACGCCGTTCGGCCTCGTCCCGCTGGACGTGGCCAAGAGCGGCCGCGTCTCCCTCAGCAACTAATTCGAGCTCTGGGAGCGCCCTTGCTGGTCGAGCGAATCTACATCGACAATCCGCTACGAAACTTCCATTACCTGGTCGCCTGCCAGGAGACCGGCGAGGCGCTGGCCATCGACCCGCTGGAGGTGGACGCGGTGCTCGCGGTCGCCTCCGCGCGCGGCTGGCGGATCACGCAGGTGCTCTGCACCCACGATCACTGGGATCATTCGGGCGGACGCGAGGCGATGCGCAAGGCCACGGGCGCGCGCGTGCTCGCCCACGCGGAGAGCCCGCTGGAGAACATCGACGTCCACCTGCGCGACGGCGCCGAGGTGCGCGTGGGCAGCTCCGTGCGCCTGCAGGCCCTGGACACGCCGGGCCACACGATGAGCCACGTCTGCCTGCACGGGCACGGGCGCCTCTTCGCCGGCGACACGCTGTTCATCGCCGGCTGCGGGAACTGTCGGCAGGGCGGCCACCCCGAGTCGCTCTGGCACACCTTCAACGACCGCATCTTCAAGCTGCCCGAGGACACGCGCGTAGAGCCCGGGCACGACTACGCGCTGAACAACCTCCGCTTCTCGCTGAACTACGAGTCGGACAACCCCGACACGAAGGCGGCCCTGCACGACGCGGAGACCGCCACGGCGAACGGCGGCTTCTTCGAGAGCACGATCGCCCGGGAGCGGGCCTACAACCCGTTCTTCCGCACGCGCTCGCCAGAGCTGCGTGCCGGGATCGGGCTCGGGCCGAGCGCGACGGACCGCGAGGTCTTCCTGGCCTTGCGCGAGGCGCGCAACCACTGGTGAGCCTTCGCCGCCTCAGAAGCCGAGCGTGGCGAAGAGGCTGGCGTCCGGGGCGCAGGCGGTGGCCTCGAACCGCCCGCTGATGTCGAGCGAGCCGAGGTCGAAGCGCCCGCTGACGAGGCCGTCCTCTGCGAGGATCTCCAGCGTCGCGGGGTCCCCCACCCTGGGCACGTACTCGACGTCTCCCAGCTCGCCGCCGGGCTCGTAGGCGACGACGATGCCCTCGCGGGCCTCGACCTTCGCCTCCACCACCTGCCACCAGACGGCGCGCATCGAGCGCACGCTGGCGTCCTCGCCGTCGGGCGCCACGTCGTAGCTCCCGACCAGATCGCCCTGGGCCGCGTCCAGCTCGAGGTAGAGGAGCTTCGCGCCCTCGCGGGTGAGTCCGGCCTGCTGCCGAGCCAGGACCGCCTCGATCTCCGCCGGGTCGTCGCTCTCGGGGAGCTCGCAGAGGAGGCTGGAATTGGAGAGCAGGAGCAGGGTCGGCGCCTCCTCCGAGGCGGCGTACCAGGCGGCGCGCAGCGGCTCGCGCCCCTCCGAGCTGAGCAGGGTTCCGACCGAGCAGGCGCCCAGGAGGGCGAGGAGCATCAGAAGCTCTCCGCGGCGCGCAGGCGATCGGCGCCGGGCGGGGCGATGCCGAGGCTCCGACAGACCTCGGCGTGCAGGCGATCCGCGGCGACCTGGTCCCCGCAGTTCAGCGGCCGGAAGTAGAGGGTGTCCATGGGCTTGGAGGGCCAGTCCCAGCTCTGGGCGAAGGGGCGCCCCAGGCGCGTCAGCGCGTCGGCCCAGAAGTCGCGGAAGGCGCGGGCCTCATGAGCGTTCTCGGGCTGCACGACGAAGGCCAGGGTGACGAAGGGCCGGGTGGCGCCCATCTCCTGGCGCACCCGGAGAAAGCGCAGGATGTTGCGGACCACCTTCTCGCCGCGGTCCGCTCCCTTGACGACGGCGTAGGTGGCCGAGCTGTGAGCGTCGATGGAGAAGTGGACGAAGTTGAAGGTGTCCTCTCGCTGGCCGGGCTGGCTGGCCAGGCGGACGAGCAGGCGCGCCCGCTCCTCGGAGAGCACGACGCCGTTCGTGTGCAGCTTGAAGCCGCGGAAGAGGCGGTTGGGCCCGTTGACGGCGAAGGCGTACTCGACGAAGCGATCAAACTGGGGGTGGATCGTGGGCTCACCGAGCCAGTGCGGGCAGAGGTGGACCTCGTCCTCCATTCCGGCGAGCCCGAGCAGGCTCTGCCGCCAGGTCTCCCAGGCCATGAAGCGCATGGGCACGCCGTGGGCCTCGTCGCGCATGGACTGGCTGCACATCTTGCACTTGATGTTGCAGTGGTCGGTCAGCTCGAGGTTCAGGTGGACGGACATCAGGCGACCATGAAGCTGCGGATGTGGGCCTCGTGCGCGAGGATGTTCCAGGAGCACTCGCGGCAGCGATCCAGCGGGCGCTTGCTCAGCATGCCCGCTCGGACGGCGCCCAGGAAGGGGTCTTCGCGCCAGACCTGCTCGAGGGGCTGATCCGCGGCGCTGCCGCCCTCTCCGGCGAGCACGCAGCAGGGGCTGACGCGCCCGTCGGCCTGGACGACCAGGTAGTGCCAGGCCTTCAGGCAGGGGGCGCCGGCCAGGCCGGGGGCGGCGGGGATCTCCACGCGGGTCTCGCCGCGCGCGAGGGTGGCGGGGTCCAGGAAGCGCTCCAGCGTGGTGACCAGGCCGAGCTCGTCGGCCACCCGGAGCGCCGCGGCGGCCAGGGCAGGGAGCTCGGCGGCCTGCTCCGGCGAGAGGCGGAGGGCCTGCTGCTCGGGTCGGTAGGCGATGAGGGCGTCGAGGTCCAGCCGGAACGCGCCCAGGGCGGAGGCCAGCCGCACGATCTCGGAGAGGGACCGGTAGTTGAGGTTCGTGAGCACCGTGTGCAGGGCGATGCGGGGGCGCTCCAGGCCGAGGCGCCGCTTCTCCACGGCCAGGGCGCAGACGTTGCGCACGGTGCGCCGGAAGGCCCCGCGGGCGCCGCGCAGGCGGTCGTGGACCTCGGGCGTGGCGCCGTCGATGGAGACGTGCAGCTCGTCCCAGCCCATGGCCAGGACGCGCTCGCGCAGGGGCGGGTCGAGCAGCGTGCCGTTGGTGGTCAGCACGCCCTCCATCCCGAGCGCCTTGACGCGCTCCATGAGCAGCGGCGTGGCCTCGCGGCGCAGGAGCGGCTCGCCGCCGCCCAGGACGAAGACGCGGCGGACACCCAGCAGGGCGGCCTCCTCGACGATGCCGATCAGGCGCTCCGTGGACAGCTCTCCTACCGGCGGACGGTGTCGATCCGTGGTGTCGCAGAAGGCGCAGTCCAGGTTGCAGGCCAGCGTCGGGTAGATCTCCAGCGTCATCGGGCCCTGCGGGCCCGCCTCCTCCCAGAGGCGCAGGCGCGCGGCGATCTCGACGGGCTCAGGCATACTGCCCAGGCTACCACTCCCGCGGGCGGCGAGAAGAGAATAGAATCAGCCGTATGAAGACGCTGAGACTCCTCCCCCTCCTCTCTGCCACGCTCGTGATCTCGTCCCTGCTGACGGGCTGCCCGTCGGAAGACGACAAGAGCGCGGACGACACCTCTGGCACCCAGTACTGGTGTGAGTCGCTCACCGACGCCAACACCTACTACATCGAGGATGGGGGCGGCAACGGCGCGAGCGGCGCCATCCGCGGCCGCATCATCACGAGCTACGGGGACGACATCCACGCGCCGCAGCTCATCGGGCGGCTGGAGTTCACGCTCAAGAGCATCACCAGCGGCGGCTCTCCCCAGCTCGAGGAGACCGATGACTACGGGGAGTTCGCCGCGACCGTGGGTGAAGGCACCTGGCAGGTGCAGGCCTCGACGAGCGTGGCGGGGCAGCCCTGCCTTGCAGACTACGAATTCGAGGTGGTGGGCTCGAAGACCACCTACGCATGCGTGGAGCTGTCCTGCGACTAGGGTAGGCTGGGAGCTATGGGCCCCCCCGCCATGCCCGGCAGCTACCTGGTCGTCGAGACGACGAACCGCTGCAGCCTGGCCTGCGTGCACTGCTCGGTCTCCGAGGAGGCGCACCCACATCACGAGAAGACCGGCTACATCGACCCCTCTCTGGTCGAGGGCCTGGTCGCCGACCTGATCCGCGTCGGCGCGCGCTTCGACACGCTCATCCCCTTCTGGCTGGGCGAGCCGCTGCTGCACCCCCACTTCAGCCACCTCTGGCGGCTCTGCCTGCGCGCCGCCGCGCGTCACGGGACCTTCGGCAAGGTCGAGGTGCACACGAACGCCACCCACCTGACCGAGGACCGGGTGCGCGCGGTGCTCAACGACGCGGACGTGCCGCAGGTCTGGCACTTCTCCTTGGACGCGGTGTCGAAGGAGACGTACCTGAGCGTGAAGGGTCGAGACCGGGCAGAGACGGTCACGGCCCAGATCGACCGTTTTCTCGAGCTCAAGGCCGCCCGGCGGGCGCGCTGGCCGCGGCCGGTGTTCCAGTTCATCGTCGGATCGAACAACGTCTCCGAGGTTCCCGCCTTCCGCGCGCGCTGGGAGGGCGCCTGCAAGCGCCTCGGCGTCCCGGTGCGCGCCGCCGCCGGCCACGTCCCCTCGGGGGAGGACGCGATCGTGTTCTTCCGGCAGCGCGACTGCCCTACGCCGGCGATGCAGGAGCAGGAGAACCGCGTCTTCCGCGAGGCGATGGCCCAGGAGCGCCTGGCGCTGCCGCCCGCCGCCGCGAAGGGAGAGCAGGTCGCGGCGGAGAACCTCGCGCCCTGCTCGGGCTTCTGGAAGAGCCCGGTGGTGAGCTGGCAGGGCGACGTGACGGTCTGCACGCGCGACAACCTGCTGGAGAACCGGCTGGGCAACCTACGCGAGCGCCCCTTCTCCGAGCTGTGGTGGGGGCGGGGCATGACAGGACGGCGCGCCCGGGTGGCGCGCGGCGACTACGAGGGCCTGCCGCCCTGCGCGACCTGCTTCATCCCGCGCAGCCTGAACCACGCCGCGCTGGCGCCCGAGGACATCGCGCGGCAGGCGCGCTGGGACGCCGCCAGGGGCGCGCCATGAGGCTGCCCTCCCCCGCGCTGTTCGACCGCGCCCTCGACCGGGCTCACCTGCGGCGCGCGCCCGGCCGACCGGAGCAGATCCACCTCTCGGTGACCGACCGCTGCTTCCTGCCCTGCCTGCACTGCGACATCTGGAAGAACGAGGCCGAGGACCTGCCGGGCTCCGTCTGGGAGGACCTGATCGACCGCCTCGCCCCCTGGTGCGCGCCGGCGGGGATGAACTTCGTCGGCGGAGAGCCCTTCCTGCGCAAGGACCTGGAGGCGCTGATGGGGCGCGCCACGCAGCGGGGCTTCGAGGTCAGCTTCAACACGAACGGCTGGCTGATGACCGCCGACCGCGCGGCGCGGGTCTCGGAGGCCGGCGCGCGCATCGCCTATGTCAGCCTGGACGGCTTCAAGGCGGAGACGGTGGACCACAGCCGCGGGCGCAAAGGGTCCTACGACAAGGCCCTGCGGGCCATCGAGCTGCTGCGCGCGCACCCGAACCCGCGGGTGGTGATCGCCTGCATCCTGCACGGGAAGAACGCCGCGGAGATCCCCGATCTGCTCAGCTGGGTGCGCCGCGAGGGCCTGCAGCTGGTGCTCCAGCCCCTCTACCAGAGCTTCGGAGACAACGCCTACGACCCGGACTGGTACAAGACAGCGCCCCTCTTCCCGCAGGGCGAGCACGAGCTGAACCAGATCGACGCCGCCCTGGACGCGCTGTCCGCCGAGCGCCTGCGCGGCGGCCCGGTCTGCAACGCCGTTGGCCAGCTTCAGGCGATGAAGCGCCACTTTCGCTCCCCGTCTTCCGACAACGGCGCGAGCTGCCGCGCCGGCCACACGGACCTCAGCTTCGACCCGCAGGGGAATATCCGGCTTTGTTATTTCCTCGAGCCGGTGGGCAGCCTCTTCGATCCGCTGCCCGTGCCGCTGGTCTGGGACGCGCCCGAGACCCTGCGCCGACGCTGGGAGGTCAGCCGCTGCGAGCGGGCCTGCAGCCTGCTGAACTGCAATTTCGAGCGGCGGGACGGCGGCTGAGCCGCACGATCTCCATCAGGCCCCTACATCAGGCCCCTACATCAGGCCATAGCGCCGCAGCTTGTACAGCAGCGAGCTGCGCGCCATCCCCAGCTCGCGCGCCACCGCCGAGCGGTTCTCGCCGTGCTTCTTCAGCGCGGCGATGAGCCAGGCGCGCTCGGCCTCCTCGACGTCGGTGATCTCCGCTGCGCCAGCGGGAGCAGCGGAGGGGTCGAGGGTCATGCCCAGCGCGCGCATGGCGAGCGGCGAGCGGGCGGGGCGGCTCAGCGTGTGGAAGGAGAGGTGCTGGGGCTCGATGCGCGTGCCGCCCAGGACGAAGGCGCGGGTCAGCACGTTGCGCAGCTCGCGCACGTTGCCCGGCCAGTCGTGCATGGAGAGGACCTTCAGCGCCTCGGCCGTGACGACCGCGTCGGGATTCAGGGCCTTGCACAGCGCGGTGCAGAGGGCCTCGAGGTCGCTCATGCGCTCCGCCAGGGGCGGCATGTGGACGGAGAGGACGGCCAGCCGGAAGAAGAGGTCCTCGCGGAAGAGGCCCTGGCGGACCTCAGACGCCAGATCGCGGTTGGTCGCGGCGACGATGCGCACGTCGGGGAACTCGACCTGCTCGCCGCCCACGCGCCGCACCTCGCCGCTCTCCAGGGCGCGCAGCAGCTTGGCCTGCGCGCTCTCGGGCAGCTCGCCGACCTCGTCCAGGAAGAGGGTCCCGTGATCCGCGCGCTGGAAGGCGCCGTCCGCCCGCCGCACGGCGCCGGAGAAGGCCCCGCGCTCGTGCCCGAAGAGCTCGCTCTCGAAGAGCCCCTCAGGGATGGCGCCGCAGTTGACCGGGATGAAGGGGCCGCTGGCGCGCGGGCTGTGCTCGTGGATGCCGCGCGCGGCGAGCTCCTTTCCGGTGCCGCTCTCCCCGGTCAGGAGGACGGGGAACTCATGCGCGGCGACCCGGCGCAGCGAGCCGAAGAGCTTCTTCATGGTGTCGGACTGGCCCACCATGTCGCCGAAGCGGCTGGCGACGGGGCGCTCCTCGGCGAGGCCGACCTCGACGCGCAGCACGGTCTCGCCCAGGCAGATCTCCTCGCCCGCGTACAGCGGGGTGATCTCCCGGATGCGCACGCCCTCCAGAAAGGTGGGGCCCAGGCCGGGCTCGACCATGACGCGGCCCTGCGCGACGCGCACACGGCAGTGATCGGGCACCAGGCCGGGATCGCTCAGCGCGATCGTGCTGGGCGCGGCGCCGATGGAGGCGCGGCTGCTCTTGAGCTCGTAGCGGCGCCCCTCATCGGGGCCGCTCTCCACGACCAGGGCGGACCTCTCGATCTTGAGCCCGCTCTCGTCCAGGGAGAGGACGCGCTCGTGGGTGCGGGGAGAGAGCGCCTCGGCGGTGGGCATGGCGTGGTCCGCGCGATCCGCCAGGCGAAACTGGACCTCGTAAGGGCCGATCTCGATCATCGTGCCGTCGCGCAGCGCGCCGCGACGCACGGGCTTGCCGTCCAGGAGCGTGCCGTGGCGACTGCGATCGATGATCTCCCAGCTCTCGCCTTGCCCGTCGATGATGCAGTGCGTGCGGCTGAGCGCCTCTCCGGGCAACGAGATGTCGCAGGTGTCGGCGCGGCCCAGCGTGGTGCGGCCAGGGCGCAGCTTGTGCTCGACCAGAAGCTGGTCACCTTGGGAGAAGAGCAGGCGGGCCATCGGGGCTCCCTGTGGCGTAGCTCAGCGGTCCCAGACCTCGTGGGCCGCCTTGCGGAAAGACTCGAAGCTCCCGTCGAGGATACTCTGCCGCATCCGCGCCATGTAGCCGGCGAACCAGGCGAGGTTGTGGATGCTGGCGAGCGTCGCGGAGAGGATCTCGTTGACCCGAAACAAATGATTCAGATAGGCCCGGGTGAAGTTCTGGCAGGTATAGCAGGAGCAGGAGGTGTCGGGCGGGTACATGTCGGCGCGGTAGCGACTGTCCGTGACACGAATTCGCCCCACGGACGTGTACAGAACGCCGCCGCGGGCATGCCGGGTCTGGATGACGCAGTCGAACATGTCGATGCCGCGCGCCACGCCCTCCACCAGATCGAGGGGCAGCCCGACGCCCATGAGGTAGCGCGGGCGGTCGGCCGGCATCACC
>CAZKWG010000187.1:0-11496 GCA_964556105.1 uncultured Enterobacterales bacterium
GCCGCCCGCCGCCCCAGCCAGGAGAGACGCCGAGGGCGGCCTGGACGAAGCCGATCCGGGCGGTCTCGCCCGCGACGACGAGATCGCAGGCCGTGAGCAGCTCCGCGCCGCCCCCGAGCGCCACGCCCTCCACCGCCGCCATCACGACCGCGGGCAACGACGCGAGGCGGTTCAGGAGCGCCGTCATGTACTGGCACATGCCGGCGCCGCCGCCCTCCTCCAGGAGGTGGGTCTGGACGGCGTGCAGGTGCCCGCCCGAGCAGAAGGCGACGCCGCCCTCGCCGCGCAGCAGGACCGAGCGGAGGCGCGCGGCCTCGAGCGCGTCCACGACGTGCCGAAGATCCTCCATCATCCCGGGCGAGAGCGCGTTTCGCGCCGCCGGGCTGTCGATGACGATCTCGGCATGCTCGCCCTCGAGGGCGAGCCGGATCTGACCGTCCCCTCGCGGGAGCGCGTCCGGGTGCCAGGCGCTCATGGCCCCTCCCCCTGCTCGAGCCAGCGCAGCGCCGCCAGCGCGGGATCCTCCCGCCCGTCCCGCAGCCCCTGCTCCAGGTCCGAGCCCCGGATTCTCCGCCACGCCCGCGCGCGCGCGTCCTCGCCCACCAGATCGAGGAAGGTGCGGACATGGCCGGCGGCGCGGCGCTCTCGCCACACCGGCAGCCCCTCGCCCTGACACCACGCGCCGTGCGCGGCGATGGCGGCGACGACCTCGTCGATCCCGCGCCCCTCCGCGGCGCTGGCGGTGAGCACGGGGGCCTCCCAGCGAGGTCCCGGCGTCTCGTCGAGGCCGTCCAGGTGCACCATCAGCTCCAGGTCGCGGCGCAGGCGGTCTGCGCCGGGCCGATCCGCCTTGTTGACCACGAAGACGTCCGCCACCTCGAGCAGACCGGCCTTCATCGTCTGAACCACGTCCCCGCTCTCCGGGGTGAGGACGACGGCGACCGTGTCGGCCACCTCCATCACCGAGAGCTCGGACTGACCGACGCCGACGGTCTCGACCAGGACGAGATCGTAGCCGCAGGCGTCCAGCAGGTCCACGATCTGCCCGGCGGCGCGGGAGAGCCCGCCCAGGTGACCGCGGCTGGCCAGAGAGCGGATGAAGACGCCTGGGTCCGCGGCGTGGGCCTCCATGCGCAGCCGATCACCCAGGATCGCCCCGCCGCTGAACGGGCTCGAGGGATCCACGGCGACGACGCCCACGCGGCTCCCGCGGGCGCGCCCCGCGGTGATGAGGCGGTTGACCAGGGTGCTCTTGCCCGCGCCGGGCGGGCCGGTGACGCCGATCACGTGGGGAGCCCCGGGCCCGCTCCGACGGCGGGCCGGCAGGCTGGCGACCCGCTCCAACGCGCCGTCCGCGCGGCCCTCGATCAAGGTCATCGCCCGCGACAGGGCGCGCCGGTCACCGGAGAGGGCGCTCTGGAAGATCGTGCTCGCCATCGACATCGCCGCCCCGATCTAACCGGCTGCCGCCGATCCGGTGACCGGCTATCTTGAGCCCTGGAGGTGAAGATGAGGTTCTGGCTCTGTCCGATGGCGCTCCTCGCGGCCTGCGGTGGTGGCGTGGGCGATACGACCGCAACAGGCTCCGTCAACGGGGTCGAGCTCCAGGTCGCCGTCGCCTACTGGGGCGGCCCCTTCGTGCTGCTGACCGACCGGGACTACGACTGCCTGGAGATGGGCTGGGTCAACCGGTACTACGAGGAGGAGGAGCCGCCGGTCGAGCAGGACACCGTCGCGCTGCAGTTCACGTTCAACGCCTCGGACGTGGTGGAGGGCATCTACGACGTGGCCGGCGAGGCGGCGCTGACCGTGCGCTTCTTGAACGTCGTGGACGGCGCGTTCACCATAGAGAAGGGCCGCTCGGGCCAGCTCCTCATCGATGAGATGACGAACGGCGACGTGGTGAACGGCAGCTACAACATCACCTTCGACTCGGGCTCGATCGCCGGCGACCTCTCGCTGCCCTTCTGCACGAACCTGAAAGGCTAGGTCAGCTAGCCACCCTCAGCGCTCGACGAAGCGGGTGATGTGCGCGCTCAGATCGTCGAGCAGCACGGGCGGGTCGGTGTGCGCGCGATGGACCTCGCGCTGGTCGGGGTTCTCTTCGTCCCGATACAGCGTGGCGACGGCGATCTCCTCCGCCGGATCGATGGGCGCGAACATGCCCGTGCGTCCCACGAGGACCACGCCGAGCTCGCGGTAGCGCAGCAGCAGGCGGCGCAGGCGCGCGTGGCAGACGCGACCCCAGACGGGCACCTGCTCGGGCAGGGTCTCGACCTGGATGGTCTCCGCCGCGAGCTCGCCGATGCCGAGGGTGCGCGCGCTGGCGACGAAGCGATCCGAGACGAGCTTGTTGGGCGGCGTGCCCTGGTCCGCCGGATGCAGCGCGTGAAAGACGACGAGATCCTTCGTCCCAGGAGGACGGACCACGCGGAAGAAGGGCGCCCCCGCGTCGAGGACGTGCACCTCGGAGGGCAGCGAGCCCACGTCCCCCTGCATGGACACCTGGAGCATCTGACGGGTGTTCAGCGTCCCCGCGTCCACGCGCATCGTGGAGTCCGCCTCGTCGCCGAGCCAGCGGACCACCATGGCGGGGGTGCGCGCCACCCAGAGCGGGCCCTCGACGTCGAGCACGCCCTCGCTCAGGATCAGCCCGACGACCTTGCCCCCGGAGACCTTCAGCCCCGAGACGCTCACCCCGGTGCGGATCTCGCCGCCATGGCTGAGGATCAGGCGCTCGGCCTGCTCGAGCGCGCTGGCCTCGCCTCCGGCCACCATGAGAGCGCTCACGTCCCCCTGGCCATGAAACTGGCGGGCGACGCTGACGGAGAGCTCGTCGCCCGGGAGGCCCCAGCGCCGCTCGCCGTAGGAGGCGTAGAGGCTCTGGTAGGCCGCGAGGCCCATGCGGCGGACCACCCAGTCCTTGTAGGAGCGCTCCTCGCTGCCGCTGCCGACGAGCTGGCGGGTCGCGTTGCGGAACCGGGCCTGAAACCAGGTCTTCGCCGCCTCTGGCACCTTGGCCGCCGGGAAGAGCGTGGGCACGGTGGCCGGCGAGAGGGGCAGCCGATGAATCTTGCCGCCGAAGGCGATGGCGCGGGCCACGTCGGGAAAGTCCGCGAGCGGCCCCAGCACCTGCTCCGCCAGCGCGCGGGCCTCGGCCTGAACGCGCAGCCGCCCCGTCCCCTGCGGAAGCGAGGGCAGCGCCCGCCCCGACGGCGTCGACGCTTCCGTCAACAAGGTGACCTGGTGGCCTCCCGAAGCGAGCACCGCCGCTGCCCGGAGGGCGTCCGGGCCAATGCCGATCACGATCCGCTTTGCCATCTTCTTTCCTGCTCCCTCGGCAGCGCGTAAGGTTCTCACATCCCGAGTGGAAAGGTCCAGCCCCTTCGCGGGACCCTCTCTACCCCTCCCTGGGCTCGACTTCCACTCCCTGCGGCACGAGCGCCGGTCGATAGAGGGAGAGCGTGGTGTCGCCGTAGGTGCGCGCGCGATCCAGCGCGAGCGCGCCGATGCGCTCGGGGAGCTGTCGCGTGGCGCGGTGCTCCACGACCAGGAGGCGGCCCACGACCGGCTCGGCGCGCGTCGCCCAGAGGAGCGGATCCTCGGCATAGGGCGGGTCGAGCAGCACGAGATCCCAGCGGCCGGAGCGCATCACCTGGATGGCGTCGGACTGCAGGACGCGGAGCTGCGCCTCCTCGAGGCCGAGCTCCATGGCGCTGGCGCGGATCTGTCGCGCGGCCTCCCGCTGACGCTCCACGACCAGCACCGGCGCCGCACCGCGGCTCGCCGCCTCGAAGGCCAGCAGTCCGCTCCCGCCGAAGGCGTCGAGCACCGACCAGCCGATCAGCTCCTGGCCGACCATGGAGAAGAGCGCCTCGCGGGCGCGGCTGTGCGTGGGGCGCACGCCCTCGGCCACCCGCGACAGGACACGCCCGCGCAGGTGCCCGCCGGTGATGCGCACGCTCATGGGTGCTCGCCGCGCCTCGTCATCGCGCTCCCCTCAGGCTCCGGCTGTATCGCTCTCGCGTACGCCCGCAAGGCAGGTTACCCGCGATCGGCAAAGGGAGCGCAGATGTTGCTCGTTCTGCTGGCGGCGTGCGCGGGCGACGGCACCGAGGGCGTGGTCTGGGGTGGGTTCAGCTACCGCTGGGACATGCTCGGCCACCGCATCAGCTATCTGGAGGCGGTGGCCACCCCGGACGGCGGCGCAGACATGGGCCACGTGGGCGGCGACTGGTCTACCGGGGAGACGTTCACGGACACCCTGGAGTACCGGATCCGCATGAGCCGCGTGCGATCGTCGGCCTGGGCCCTGGTCCAGGGGGAGACGGAGATGAGCGTCGGGCCGGACGGCGCGCTCAGCGTCGCGGAGCGGGTGGACGATCCGGAGCTGCTGAGCTTCCCGAGCCAGGTCGTCCTGCTGCGGGGCTTCGCGATCGACACCGACGTGGAGCAGACCGCGGACTATCCGGCGGACTACTCCCCTTCTTATGGCTACACCTCGCGCGGCTTCGCGTTCGGGATCGAGGACCTGAGCGCGAGCGACGAGGGCCTGGACTTCAACGTGAACGCGCTGGTCCGCTGGGCCTTGCAGGATCGCGACGACATGAACGCGGCGATCCCCTACGCGACGACGGGGGTGCGCGTGGCCTGGACCGCGATCGGCTTCGAGGGCTCGCTCGCCGACCAGGACTTCTCGGCCAGCGAGACCTGGCCGCACGAGCCACCCTACTCTCCCCAGCCCGCGTTCGGGGCCGACGAGCTCCCGCTGGCCCTGGGCGGCGACGAGCCGGCGGGCTTCATCGGGCTCACGCGCTTCGACCTGCGCGTGGACGCGCAGGATGGCTCGGAGGAGGGAGACTACCTGCGCAGCATGGGCGTGGAGCTGGTCCCCACGGGGGACGCGACGGACGCCTTCGAGGGCTACGCGCGCGCCGAGATCACGAACAGCTCGCTCATCGAGGCTGCGGCGATCAGCAGCGCGGTGTCCGGGACGGCGACCTGGGTGGGCCTCAGGGACCGGCAGGCCGAGGTCGCCCCGCAGGTCCTGGTCGGGGCGCACGCCGTGGGCGCGCTCTCCGCCCCCGCGCCCTGAGCGGAGGACGAGGAACACATCGGGACGCTGGTGTGTTCTTCGAGGGTTGAAGCCCGAATCTTGCTCGTCGCGCCAGTTATCTAAGTCCCATAGCCTGCAATCACCTTCGGAATCCTGCAGGCAGGGTGTTGAAGACCTCTCGTCGCCACATTAGGCTCGCGCTCCGTCGAACGACCGGCGGACCGGCGCCAACCGAGGCCGGAGGAGCCATGCGGCATCTGAGACGCTTCTTTCTGTTCGTCGCGCCCATCCTGGCCGTAAGCGCCCTCATCTGGGGGTTCGCTCAGCGCGGAAACGCTGAAGCGACCGCCGCTGAGGAGGCGTTTCCCAAGGGTACGCACGACCTCTTCGACTTCCTGAACTGGGACGAGACCCGGCACATCGCCTATGGGCAGGTGACCGAAGAGGTCATCGCGCAGCCCATCGCGTACAGCCACAAGCTGCACGCGGGTGAGCTGCAGATCCCGTGTCAGTACTGTCACTCCAGCGCGCGTCGGACGGTCCACGCGGGCGTGCCGCCTACGCAGGCGTGCATGGGGTGCCACAAGTACATCGACGCCACGGATCGCCCTGAGCTGGTCAAGCTCAAGGAGTACTTCGACAAGGGCGAGTCCATCCCCTGGGTCAAGGTGCACGACGTCCCCGACTTCGTGTACTTCAGCCACAAGCGGCATGTGACGGCGGGCGTGGACTGCACGGAGTGCCATGGCAACCCTGCGCAGGACATGACGGTGGCCCAGCGTGTGAACACGCTCCAGATGGGCTGGTGCCTGAACTGCCACAAGAATCATCCCTCCGTCGATGCCAACTACGGCGCTGAAGCTGAGCTTCGCCGGGCTGAGATGAAGGACTGCTACACCTGCCACAAGTAGGCTCGGAGCCAGGCTATGTCCGAGATGAACCGGCGCGACTTCCTCAAGGTGCTCGGTGTCACCGGCTCCGCCTCACTGGCGGGCTGCGAGTACATGGATCCGCGCGTCCCCTACGAGAACGTGCTCCCCTACGTCGTGGTCCCTGACCAGACGCTCCCCGGCATCGCCACCTGGTTCGCCACGCAGTGCAACGAGTGCTCCGCCGGCTGCGGCGTGCTCGCGCGCAACCGCGAAGGACGCGTGGTGAAGCTGGAGGGCAACCCTGACCACCCGACGAACAAGGGCAACCTCTGCAGCCGCGGTCAGAGCGCCATCCAGGGCACATACAGCCCGGATCGATTCACCGGCCCGCAGAAAGACAAGGCCCCGCTGGCCTGGGACGCCGCACAGGCCGCCGTGGTCGAGGCGGTTCAGGCCGCGCGCGCCTCCGGGAAGAGCGTCGCCTGGGCCGGGCTCGGGCGCACGGGCAGCCTGGGCGCGCTGATCACGCAGTTCATGGGCGCGCTGGGCGGCAAGCAGATCTTCTGGGAGCCCCTCGGCTACGAGGCGCTGAAGGCGGCGAGCAGCGCGGTCTTCGGCAAGGCCACCGCGCCGATGTTCGTCCTGGACGAGGCGAAGACCATCCTGAGCTTCGGCGCCGACTTCCTCGGCACCTGGCTGCTGCCGACCGCCCAGACGATGGGCTACGCCAACAGCCGCGATCCGAAGCACGGCGGCACCGTCAGCCGGCTGGTCTGCGTCGAGCCCCGCGTGGGCACGACGAGCGCCATGGCCGATCTGCACCTCGCGGCCGCGGCGGGCTCGGAGGTCGGCGTCGCGCTGGCCATCGCCTCGCTGCTCGCCCAGAAGAACGGCTACAGCGGCCCCGCCCTGGCGCTGCTCGGCTCGGTGGACGTGGACGGCGCGGCCAGCGCGGCCGGCGTCGCCCGCGAGAAGCTCGAGGAGATCGTGGGCTGGCTGGCGGAGGGCCCGAGCGTGGTCTTCCCCGGTGGCGCCCACACCTCGTCTGCGCCGACGGACCTGGCCATCGCCGCGATGATCATCAACGAGGTGGCCGGCAACATCGGTCGCTCTGTGGTCTACGGCCCCGAGGTCAACCTCGACGGCTCCGGCTCCTTCCGCGACATCGCCGGGCTGATCGGGGACTGCGCGGCGGGCAACGTCGGCGTCCTCTTCCTGGACGGGCTGGACCTCGCCTACGCGATGCCGGCCGATCTGAACGTGGCCGACGCGCTCAGCAAGGTGGGCCTCGTGGTCGCCTTCGCCAACGAGCCCGACGACTCGCTCGGCGCCAACACGCTGATCCTGCCGCCTGGAACTACGCTGGAGACCTGGGGCGACAACGAGGCGGTGCGGGGGCGTCACACCCTCCAGCAGCCCGCCATGCTGCCTCTGCACGACACGCGGGCGACCGGTGAGGTCCTGCTCGGGCTGGCGAAGGCGCTGGCGCTCACGGCCCCGGTGCCGGTAGCCACCCAGGTCGTGCCGCCCGAGACGACCAACCTGCTCGACCTGCTCCCCAGCAGGAAGGGCGCCAAGGACGAGGCTCCTGCCGCGCCCGCCGCGCCGCTCTACCCCGCTGTCCCCGGCTTCGAGGCCGCGGGCTGGCGCGAGTACATCGCCGCCTGGTGGAACGCCGTGGTCTGGCCGCTCGCCGGCGCGCCCGGGACCTTCCAGGACTTCTGGATCGCTTCGCAGGAGCGCGGCGGGTATTTCCACGAGCTGGCCCCGCAGGGCGCCACGTTCGCCCTCTCCGCGCTCCCGGCCGTCGGCGGCCCGGTCGCCGCGGGCGGCGGCGCGGTGCTCGCCCTCTTCCCGCACATCTTCCTCCACGACGGGCGGCACGCCAACCGCCCCTGGGCGCAGGAGGTGCCGGAGCCGATCTCGACCTACGCGTGGGGAAGCTGGGCGGAGATCCACCCGGACGTCGCGGAGCAGATGGGCCTGACCAAAGAGGACGGCGTCATCGTCGAGACCTCGTCGGGCGCGGTCGAGGTGGGCTGGTTCGGCTCCCCCGGCATCCGCAAGGACGTCATCGCCCTCGTGATGGGCAACGGACACGAGAGCTCGGGGCGCTACGCGCGCTACGGCAAGAACCCGATGAAGCTGTTGACCTCCAAGGTCGACGAGGCCTCGGGGGCGCTCTCGCTGGTGTCCACCACCGCCACGGTCAAGCGCTCGGGCAACATGAACCCGGTCTACGCGCAGGCCGGTCACATGACGCAGGACAACCGTGGTCTGAACCACACGTCCTATGTGGGTGACCTGGCGCACAGCGAGGGCGCGGGCAGCGCGGTCCACGCCCATCACCTGCCCTTCGACGAGCGGCTGGAGAAGGCTGGGATCTTCGACATGTATCCCGAGCCGGAGCACCCGACCTATCGCTTCGCGATGGCCGTCGATCTGAACCGCTGCACGGGCTGCGGCGCCTGCGAGACCGCCTGCTACGCCGAGAACAACATCCCGGTGGTCGGCCCTGAGCAGTCGCGCAAGTCGCGCCAGATGGGCTGGATTCGCCTCTCCCGCTACTGGGAGGGCTCGGGCGAGCACCCGGACGTGCGCTTCCAGCCGGTCATGTGCCAGCAGTGCAGCCACGCGCCGTGTGAGGGTGTGTGCCCGGTCCTGGCGACCTACCACAACCTCGACGGTCTGAACGCCATGATCTACAACCGGTGTGTGGGCACGCGCTACTGCGCGAACAACTGCCCCTACACCGCGCGGCGGTTCAACTACCACACCTATGCCTGGCCAGAGCCCTTCCACCTGATGCTCAACCCGGACGTCTCGGTCCGGACCATGGGCGTCATGGAGAAGTGCAACTTCTGCCAGCAGCGGCTGCGCGACGCCAAGGACAGCTTCCGCGACCAGGGCCACGCCACGGTCCCGGACAGCGTCCTTCAGAACCTGCCCTCCTGCGTAGAGGCCTGTCCGGCCGACGCGATGGTCTTCGGGAACCTGAAGGATCCGGAGAGCCTGGTACACAAGGCCTTCCAGGATGTTCGTGCGTACACGATGCTCGGCGAGCTGAACACGAAGTCGGCCGTTCGGTATCTGGCGCGCATCACTCACAAGGAGCCGGCCCACGCGGGGGCGACGGCGCCAGCCGCCGAAGGACACGGCGGCGGGCACCACTAGGAGGTCGACGTGAAGGGGCTCACCTACGGCGCGGTCACGCGCGACATCATCAGGCCGCTGTTCAATCCATCGGGCGTGTATTTCGCCGCGCTGGGACTCTCGGCGGCCATGGCCCTCGTGGGCGGCTGGTGCCTCTGGCAGCAGGCGAACCACGGTCTCGGCGTGGCTGGCTACCAGCCGCCCGTCTACTGGGGCGTGTACATCACCACCTTCGTGTTCTGGATCGGTATCGGACACGCGGGAACGCTGATCTCAGCGATCCTCTTCCTGTTCCGCTCTCGCTGGCGCACGGGCGTGTATCGCGCGTCTGAGGCCATGACGGTCTTCGCCGTCATGACGGCGGCGCTCTTCCCGGTCATCCACGTCGGCCGCCTCTGGTACGCCTACTGGCTCTTCCCGTATCCGAACCAGCGCCAGCTCTGGCAGAACTTCAAGTCCCCGCTCATGTGGGACGTGTTCGCGGTCTCGACCTACTTCACGGTCTCGACCATCTTCTTCTACATCGGCCTGCTGCCTGACCTCGCCGCGGTCCGCGACCGCACCCGGGGCGCGGTTCAGAAGCTCTACGCCGGGCTCGCGCTCGGCTGGCGCGGCACGGACAAGCAGTGGTACCACTACATGGCGGCTTACGGCTTCTTCGCCGCCTTCGCCACGCCGCTGGTGCTCTCGGTCCACTCGGTCGTGTCCTGGGACTTCGCCATGGCGCTGACGGCGGGCTGGCACTCCACGCTCTTCCCGCCCTACTTCGTCGCTGGCGCCATCTTCTCCGGCTGCGCGATGGTCATCACGCTGCTGCTGCCGATGTCGGTCATCTTCCAGTGGGAGAAGTACATCAACGTCTGGCACTTCGAGCACCTCGCCAAGATGTGCCTGCTGACGGGGATGATCCTGACCTACGCCTACGGCGTCGAGCACTTCATCGCCTGGTACTCGGACAACGTCTTCGAGTGGGGCGTCTTCGTCAGCCGCGCCACGGGCGACTACTGGTGGGTCTTCTGGACGATGGTGTTCTGCAACTGCATCGCGCCGATCCCCTGGTGGTGGAAGAAGGTCCGCACCAACTACGTGTGGTTGTTCGTCATCTCGATCTTCATCAACATCGGCATGTGGTTCGAGCGCTTCAACATCATCGCGGGCGGTCTCTCCCATCAGTTCGACCCGAACTCCTGGGTGTACTACCGGCCGAACCACATCGAGATCGGGATCCTGATCGGCAGCTTCGGTGTGTTCTTCCTCCTCTTCCTCCTCTTCGTGAAGATCCTCCCGGCGGTGGCTATCGCCGAGATCAAGGAACAGGTACACCCGCCGCTGAAGCGGGATGAGGTGGCGGCATGAGCTCCGTCGTAAAGGCTGTTTACGCCCATCTCGACTGCCTGGTGGACGGGGTCGACGCGGTCAAGAAGGCAGGTCTGCGAGCGAACGCCACGGTGATCTCGCCGCTGCCGCGGCACGAGCTCGAGGAGATGCTCTACGAGCGCAAGCCGAGCCCCGTGCGCTGGTTCACCCTGACCGGCGCCATCACGGGCTTCACCTGCGGCCCCGCCCTCGCCAGCCTGTCGCACCTGAACTGGCCGATGATCATCCCGGCCGGCAAGCCGCTGGTCTCCGTCCCCACCTGGATCGTCATCACCTTCGAGTGCACGGTCCTCTTCGGGTGCATCTTCACGATGATCGGGCTGCTGATCCACTGTGGTCTCCCCGCGCGCAAGCTGCGGCCCGAGGTCAAGGATCCCCGCTTCTCCGATGATCACTTCGGCATCGTGGTCGATGGCCTCGCGGCGGATCAGGCCGAGAAGCTCAAGGCCACGCTCCACCACACCGGCGCCATCGAGGTGTCGGCCAAGGAGTACGCCAATGCGTAGAGCCAGGTTGTGGGCCCTCGTCGGCGCTGTCGCGCTGTCCACGGCCGCATGGGCATTCCCCTGGGACATCGACATGGTCGACTCTCCGGCCTTCAAGCCGTACGAGTGGTCCATGCGCGGGCTGCCGGAGGGCTCTGTCGCCCGCGTCGGCGCCACGGACATCACCAAGGTCCGTCGCATGAACATCGACCTGAGCGCTCCCGAGGGCAAGAGCACCCCGAACCCGTACACCGTGGATGAGGCGCTGCTGTCGAAGGGCAAGAACACCTTCGACACCTACTGCCAGACCTGTCACGGCGTGAACGGCGGCGGCGGCGCGCCGGTGGGTGACAACAACCCGGCCGCAGGCAAGAAGCGCTTCCTGCTCCCCATCCCCAATCTGGTGGGTGACGGCGGGCGCGCGACCATCCGGACGGACGCGGAGATCTACTCCACCATCCGTAACGGAAAGGGCGCCATGTCTGGCTATAGCTGGGCGATGACCGAGCAGGAGATGTGGGCCACGGTCGCCTACCTCCGCACCATCCCGGGC
>CAZKWG010000188.1:0-11490 GCA_964556105.1 uncultured Enterobacterales bacterium
GCACCACGCTGAGCAGCCGGCGCTTGCCGTTCGGGAAGTCGCGTTGCGCGCTGGGTCGAGGATCTCGCCGACGAGGACCGCTTCAACCTCCTCCCCTACCAGTCCCAGCCCTGGCCCTTCCGGGCGCGCGCTCCCTACGCGACCTCGGAGAACGCGGCGCGCGGGCGGGCCTTTCTGGAGCGTCAGGAGGCGCGGGGCCTCTCCGACCCTGCCGACGCCCTGGTCGAGGCGCTAGAGCTGGAGGAGGACACGATCCTCCAGCGGGGGCTCTTCTCCTGCGGCGGCACGGCGAAGGAGCACGACAGCGCGCCGCCCTTGGAGGACGCCGAGGTTCGCGCCCTGGACGACGCGCCCGCGCCGGCCGCCTATGTGGTCTGGCTCACCGACGGCGGCGCGTCGAGCGGCGAGACCGCCACGGACGCGATCACGGAGGCCGTCGCCGACGCCAACGGCCTCGGCGCGAGCCTGTACGCGATCGGCGTAGGTCCTGAGGTAGACCTGGAGCTGCTCCTCGCCGTCACGGGCGCCAACCGCGGGACCGTCCGCGCCGCGGAGACGGTGGACGACGTGGGCCTGGTGGTCGCGGAGCTTCAGGACCGCGTCCGCCACCCGGCGCTGGTACAACCCGTGGTTGTAGTGGACGGCGCCTGGGATCTGGCGCCGGCCGAGCTGGAGGACCTGAGCGAGGGCTACGAGCTGGTCCTGGCCTTCCGCTACGACGCGGCGGGCGAGGCCGTTCTGAACCTGA
This sequence comes from uncultured Enterobacterales bacterium, assembly GCA_964556105.1. Taxonomy (GTDB): domain Bacteria; phylum Myxococcota_A; class UBA796; order UBA796; family CAZKWG01; genus CAZKWG01. Next base: position 749 of record CAZKWG010000188.1, read on the forward strand.
GCGGCGCGCGCGGCGCCGAGGACCTGGACGAGGACTTCGCCGTCACCCTGCCCGAGACCGACGGCGCGCTGCCCGCCGTGGCGCGGGCCTGGGCGCAGCTTCGGGTGGCGGACCTGGACGCCCGCTACGCCGCGGGCGAGACCGGGCTGTACAGCGAGATCGAGGCGCTGGTCGTGGACTATGGCGTGGCCAGCGAGGTGGTGACCTTGAGCTTCGGCGCCCTGGCCAGCGACGAGGGCGCGTTCGCCGACGCCTACGCCGCCGAGAGCGCCGTGGCGGGCTGCGGCTGCGGGCTCGGCCGGCGGGCGCGGGCGGGGCTGGGGCCGCTCATCGGGCTGGCGCTGCTGGTGGGGCTGCGGCGGCGGCGCTGAGCCGCGCGCTCCCGGTCGAGTGGATCTCCGCTCAACCTGTCTTCAGGATGTAGAGCAGCAGCGACACGCAGAGGACCGCGCCCAGCGAGAGGAGGATGGGGACCTCGTCCTGGGGGCGCCTTCGGTAGGTCAGGATCGCGACGGCGCCGGCGGTGGCGAGGACGATCAGGCCCAGGACGCCCAGCGCAGGCGCGCCGGTGGCGCCCGTCGCCGCGCGGAAGCGCTCCCAGTCGCTGAGGGCCGGATCGGGCCCGCGACGTAGCACGAAGCTGTACAACCTGGGCACCACGGGGTTTCCCTGGTTGGTGCTGAAGCAGACGAAGTCCGCCGTCTGCACGATCACGTCGTCGAAGCTCGGGTGGAACAGCTCTCTTGGGGTGGTCGCGAACCGCTCCATCCCGTCCTCGGAGAGGATGATCGGTCCGGCGTCGGTGATGAAGGCGAGCCGGCCTCCCTCGAGCGCGATCACGCGCTCCGGCGTGAGCTGACCCGCGCTGTACCCGCCGCGAAGCCCGCTGATGTCGCCGGGGGTCTCGACGGCTCGCGCCTCACGATCCCGAAAGGACAGGCGCACGGCCATGCTCTGGGTGAACGCCCAGGCGGTGTCGTCGTGCAACGAGATCAACGCGATGGGACGGTTGTCTCCCCAGCTGTGCGCGAGCCCGGGGCTGAGCGCGCGGCCCTCGAAGGAGATCGTGGCGCCGTCGGAGAGGCGCCGCGCGGTCCAGCGGTGCACATCCGGGACGGTAATGCCCGGCTCCTCGAAGACGAAGTGGATCTCGTGCAGCGCGCTGGTGACCGTGACCTCCAGCGGGCGCGGGTCGGGTGGCTCCGTGATGGCCTCGCGGGCGACCACGGCGCCGAAGGAGAGGCCGCCGCTCGGCGCCGGGGAGGGCGAGGCCGAGCCGGCCGGGCACAGCAGCTCGGCGTGCCGCAGCATCCCCTGCCGCATGGTGTCGCTCAGCACCGAGGGGACGCCCGCCGTCAGCGCGATCACCGCTCCCAGCGACAGGGCGAGGGTCGTCCCCGCCGTCTCCGCGGGCGCCCCGAACATGCGCATGGTGCCGACCATGGCGAAGATCGCGACCAGGAGGTAGCCGCCCGTCCTGACCATCATCGCCGCGAGGCCGCCGAGGATGGCCGCGGTCTCGCTGCCGCCCCTCTGGGCGTCCGCGCACTCGGGGACCAGGACCATCAGCACGAGCGCGGCGATGAACCAGACCAGGCCTCGCATCGTGGGCTCCCTCGCGTCGGCCCGGTGTAACCCGATCTCTACGCCTCGCTCAGCGCGCCGGCACCGTGACGATCAGCGTCAGCGTCTCCAGCGTCCCGTCCGGGGTGAGGACGTCGATCAGCACCGGGAAGGCCTGCGCCTCCTGCTGCTCGGGCACGGCGCCCCAGATCTCGATGTTGAAGTCGATAGAATCGCCGCTGACGTAGGTGTCGGCGAGGTTCTCGTAGGTGGGGCCCAGGGAGACGACGAAGCCCTCGTCGTCCTGCGCGACCTCGGGCCAGAGCACGTCGATGTCCATGAGGTCGGCGGTGAGCTCCTCGAGGATGCGCGCGAGGGTCTCCTTGAGCGCGATGTCGCCGGGGTCGTAGTCGAAGGCGAGCGGCTCGTTGGCCTCGCCGTCGCCGTCCACGTCGCCGAGCGAGCCCATGGCGGTGGCGAGATCGGTCATGCGCTCGAGCGAGCCCGGGTGGCTGATGGCGAGGCCGATGAAGGTCGCGCCGATGGCGTTGGCGGCGGCGATGACCGCGCTGCTCCCCGCGTCCCCCGGGCAGCCCCTGCCGGAGGCCTCGCCGAGGTCGGGGTCGCGCATGTAGTTGTCGGTGACGACGAAGATGATCGGCTTGCTGCGCTCGTGAAAGCCCATCCCGCCCAGCTCGCCGGTGCTGGTGTCGCTCGGGTCGTAGGCCTGGCCGGCGGCGCCGCCGAAGGGATCGCCCGGCGCGGCCTTGAAGGGCAGCACGTCCTCGGTGAAGTCGTACTCGCCGTCGCAGTTCAGGTCGTAGCCGTCGCCGGTGAGGGCCTGGTAGAGCCCCTCGTAGCCCGCCTCGGGGAAGTCGTAGTTCCCCGCGCCATAGTCGATGCTGATGTTCTCCATCGCGACCACGGCGGTGGCGAGGTCCGCGGTCATCTGCTGCTCGAGGTAGAAGGGCACGTCGTTGCCGGTGGACATCGGCGCGGTGGCGTACTCCTGGAAGCGCGCCGCGCCGAGGGTGGAGCTGGGGCGCTCGACGAGGATCCCGTAGGTCAGCGCGCTGATGTCCTCGCGCACCTGCGGGAGCACGCCGCCCATCGAGGTCGTGGTGTCGACGAGCAGGGCGATGTCGGCGCCCGGGAAGGCGAGGGTGTAGGGGAGGAGCAGCTCGGTGGTGTGGCGCTCCTCGACCTCGACCACGGTGACGTCGGCGGTGTCGAGCGGGTCGGTGGGATCGCTCTCGGCGACGACCTCGACGAGGTCGGAGAGCCCGTCATCGTCCGTGTCGGCGTCATCGAAGGCCGTGCTGATCGCGTCTTCTTCCAGGTCGCTGAGGCCGTCGCCGTCCACGTCGGGGTCCATGTGGTCCCAGACGCCGTCGCCGTCCAGATCGCCCGGATCCTCGCAGCTCTCGGCCTCCTCGTCGTCGCGGATCCCGTCGCCGTCGGCGTCCTCGTCCAGGATGTCGGGGGCGCCGTCGCCGTCGGTGTCTACGGCGGGGGTGGCCAGGTCGTCGTCGCCGGCCTCGAGCGCGTCGCCGATGCAGTCCCCGTCGCTGTCCGTGTCGATGCGGTTGGGCAGGCCGTCCCCGTCCATGTCCGCCTCGCCCTCCGCGAGATCGCTGACCGTGTCCCCGTCGTCGTCGAGGTCCCAGGGGTCGCCGCGGCCGTCGCCGTCCCGGTCGATGGGGACCCCGCAGTCGGTCGCCTCGTCGCCGTCCAGGATGCCGTTGTTGTCGCTGTCGGTGTCCTGGAAGTCGGGCAGGCCGTCGTTGTCGGTGTCGTAGGGGAGCTCGCCAGGAGCCACGTCGCCGAGCTCCACCGCGTCCGAGACGCAGTCGCCGTCGCTGTCGGTGTCCTCGGCGTCGGGGGTGCCGTCGCCGTCGGTGTCGCCGTCGCCCTCCAGGTGGTCGGCGATGCCGTCGCCGTCGGCGTCCTCGATGAAGAAGTCGTCCGAGGGCTTGCTGGTGTTTCCGCCTTTTTCGGCGTCCTCACAGGCGGTCAGGAGCAGGGCGAGGAGCACGTTGCGAGCGCTGTTCACAGGAGGAGCCTCCTCCGTTCAGCTTAGCCTCGGTCGCGGGCTGGCCGCATGGAGAACTGCACCTGTTGTAGACTCCGTGTCCTACTCTCCGAGGTGCCCATGGACTCCATCGCGTCGCTCCCCGCGTTTCAGCCGCTCGCCCTGTTCAGCTCGCTGCTCGTGCTCAAGATGTTCGCCGTCGGCGTCGTCACGGCCAACCGGCGCCGCCTGGCGAAGGTGGTGGTCAACCCGGAAGACGTCGGCGTCAACCCGGGATCTCACGCGGGCGACTCCGACGCGCCCGAGGTGCTCCGCGCCAAGCGTGCGCACCTGAACGACATGGAGAACATCCCGGGCTTCCTCGTCCTGGCGACGATCTTCACGCTCACCGGCGCGTCTGGCACCGCCGGCTGGGCCTACTTCGGCGTGTACTTCGCCGCGCGTCTGCTGCACACGATCTGCTACCTGAACGAGGTCCAGCCCTGGCGCACCGCCACCTTCTTCCTGGGGCAGCTCACCATGGTGGGCGTGGTCGTGCAGCTCCTGATGACCGCGTTCGGCTGAGTCCGTCGGCGGGGTCAGGGCTGCACGAGGCGGGGCGCCCCTGGGCTCAGGGGCGCTTCAGCGCGGCGTAGGCGCGGTCCAGGTAGACCTTGCGCAGGAAGGAGATGCCAAAGAAGCTGAGCAGCACGCTGGCGATCGGGTCCTGCCCCAGCTGGAAGTAGAGCAGGGCGCAGCTCCCCCCCATCCCGGCTCCCGTGGCCAGGTTGATGGTCCGCAGGCGATCCTCGCCCAGCGCCTTGAAGTGCTCCGGCCCGATCATCGTGGTGCTCGCGTCGTCGGAGGAGAGGGTCTCGCGACGATCGGGCAGATGGTTCACGGCGGCGAAGCTGAGCAGGTAGGCCAGGGATCCGGCGAGCACCAGCATGGAGATGTGCAGCTTGTCGCCCGCCTGGCCCGGGATGCCGAAGAGGCTGGCCTGGATGTCGCGCAAGGGTCCGTAGTTCAGACCGTCCGTATAGAGCCAGGAGCCGGTCGAGTACGAGAACGAGTAGCCGATGTTGGCCACCGACATGAAGCCGGCGAACAGCGAGCCCGCCGCGGCGGCGGGGATGACGGCGCCGACCAGGCTGAACGTGCACATGCGGATGAAGCCGTTGACGAAGTAGAGCGAGCACTGGTAGGCGGCGAGGAAGCCCAGGCGGACGTCACCTTTCTCCATCGTGTTCAGACCCGGCAGCGTGGCGAGCCCGTCGGTGACCTGGGTGAACAGCGGGTCCACCATCAGGTACTGGGTCAGGCTGACCACCGCCGACAGCGGGATGAAGACCATGAACAGACGCTTGAGGCCAACCGCGTCCTGCCAGCGGATGCCCCACTTCGCGAAGACCAGGGTGCCGAGGAAGTAGCCGACATAGCTGGCGCTGTCCGCCGTCCCGATGTCCGTCTGCGTGAACGAGAGCGTCTCGATCAGGTAGTTGTTCCAGATGGCGCCGGCCTGCGGCTGGAAGTGGAACAGAAAGTAGAAAACAACAACCCAGAGGATGGGTCCCGTGTTCAGGCCCGCCCAGAAGTTGCCGATCGAGCGGGTGATGGGGATGGTGGGCGATTTGTCCTTGGGCAGCCGAAGGGCGACCAGCAGCACGAGAAAGGGCGCCAGCGCCAGGGCCCAGAGCAGATACTTCAGCTCGACGTTGTCGGCGATCCGGCCGCCGAAGAAGGCGGAGAAGATGCTGGTGCCGTAGATGGCGATCCAGCAGATGGCCTGGTTCAGACCGACCGTCGCCGCCTTGGACTTGCCCGAAGACTTTGACTCTTCGTCGCCGTCCACCACCGTGGCGCGATCGACGACCACGTCCGTGCAGGCCATCACGACCGAGAGGATGAACATCGTCCAGAAGAAGACGTTGGCGCTCAGGTCGATGAAGGGCGCCAGCAGGAAGAAGAGCGTCGCCCCGCCCAGCAGCAGCACCAGCGAGGCGCGCGTCTTGCCGATGGCGTCGATGATGAAGCCGAGCACCGGCTTGAAGCTCCACGCCAGGTAGGAGCGCGCGAAGAGCTTCTGGACCACCGCCTCGTCCAGCCCGTAGTGGACCTTGAAGTGGGTGAAGAAGGGCTGGTAGGTGATGCCCTGGAAGGGGTTCGCCAGGCCCTGGAGCACGTACTCGGCGGCGAAGAGGACCTTGATCGGCTTCATGCCGAAGATCGTGCGCCCCTGGTCGGGTGGCGCGGAGGACGGCTCGGGCTTCTGCTGCTCGGTGCTCACAGGGGAACCTCAGAGAGAGACATGGAGAGAGGCCCCGGTTTTACTGCAAGTCGGCGTTCGAGTCTACTCGGATGCGGCGCGTCACTCGCTGGTCGGGCACCCTTCGCCGTTCCCCTCGATGAGCACCGCGCCGCCGATCGTCTCGATGTTGTCGCGCAGGAGCTCCGCCGCCTCGGTCGTCACGCAGCGGTTGCTGGTGATCGTCAGGTCGCCGCCCACGGTGGTCAGGCCATGCAGCGCGACGACGCTGGACAGCGACCGGTTCTTGTAGAGGTAGAGGCGCCCGTCGATCTCCCGCAGCGCCTCGGAGCCGTCCAGCGTGGTGAGGGCGTCGTTCTCCTCCAGCTCGAGACCGCCGCCCACCTGGCTCAGGCTGGTGAGGCCGCTCAGGCTGGCCAGCGCGTCGTTGTAGGAGATGTCCAGGTAGCCTCCCACGCGCGTCAGCCCCTCCAGCCCCGCCAGGGAGGGGATGGCGACTGCGCCGCGCACCACGAGGTCGCCTCCCACCTCGGTGAGCGCGGCCAGGCCCGTCAGGTCCGTGAGCCGCTCGGCGCCCTTGATCAGCAGGTCCACGCCCACCGTCTGCAGCCCGCCGAGCCCGTCCAGCGACTCCAGGCTGTTGTTCGAGCGCAGCTCCAGCGTGCCTCCCACGGTCCCCAGGCTGTCCAGCCCCGCGAGCGAGCCCAGGCTGTCATTGCCGGTGATCTCCACCGTGCCCGTCACCTCGGTGAGCGCGTCGAGGCCGCGCAGGTCGGTGATCTCGTAGCTGTCCGACACCTTCAGGTCGCCCTCCACCCGGGTCAGGCAGGTCAGCGTGGCGATCTCCTCGGCGGTGGCGGCCGAGAGGTTCACGGTCCCGTCCACGCTGCTCCAGCAGCCCTTCGCGCAGAAGAGCGAGAAGTCCGAGGCCAGGGCGCCGGGGTGGACCCCGCCCGGCAGCCCGCCGTCTGGGTCGGTGTCGTCGCAGTCCAGCTCGGCGGGGACGCCGTCCTCGTCCAGGTCGATGACGGCGGTGTCGGCGGTGTCGGCGGTGTCGCTGGGGATGCCGGAGTCGGCGGTGTCGGTGTCGCTGGGGATGCCGGAGTCGGCGGAGTCGGCGGAGTCGGCGGGGGTGGCCTTGTCGGCGCAGGCGCAGAGCAGGGCGGCGAGGGCGAGGGCGGGCCTGTGTCGTCGCGGGTGAGGGTGCATGGTGGCGTCCTGTTGAGACCCTGATTCTCACCCGGCGGGCTCATCCGGGTGGCCAAGACCCGGTCAAGTCTGGGGGGCAGGGGAGCGCGCCGGAGAAATTCGGAGGCCGACAAGATGGCGTTGTTCGCGCATTGCCGCGGAGGTCGTACGGTTTTCGCTTGCCGCGCTGGGGGAGATCTATTAACAGGGTGGTCGCTCGGGGTGTAGCGCAGCCTGGTTAGCGCGTCTGGTTCGGGACCAGAAAGTCGGAGGTTCGAATCCTCTCACCCCGACCACCAATTCCATCCAATCTAACTGGATGATTTGAATGTCCAGTCGGCCCCGTCACAGCTCCCTGTGACGCGGGTCTGTGACGGACCAGGGCCCGATCGACCGCGGCGGCGGCGGCGCGCCGAGGGGCACCGCGGGCAGGACGAAGGAGCTCGCCGCCGTATCGTCCCGACGCGCCGGCGAGGGGATGACGGCATGGCGCCCTTCCTGGGTCCAGCGCGCCACGGCGGCGGTGTCGATCGCGTCGCCCGCGAGCCTGGCGAGCCGTCGTCGGTACGACAGCGACAAGGCGTCCGCGCGTGAGGACAGATCCCCTGTTACGGAGAGGGGCACGGGCGAGGCCCCCTGCGCTTCTACGGTGGCGCGGTCCTCGTCGAGGATCTGGCGGGACAAGGCGCGCGCGACCGGGTCCACGATCGGGCTCAGGAGAAAGGTCCGGAGCTGCAGCCAGTAGGTGAGGGTCGTGGCCTCGTCGACCGGCAGGTTCGCGAGGAGCAGCACCATCCGCCACCCGTTCGGAAAGCTGGCGTCCAGCCAGTTCACGGCCGGCGCCCACACGCCGAGCCGGATGCGTTGCGAGCCCGCCGGGAGGATGAGGCGCGTCAGCCCCTTCGGCTCGGGCGTGGCGAGGGTGACGTCGATGGAGGACGACCAGGTGTCCTCGGTCACCTCGTGCTCGGGCATCTCGGGCTCGTCCGGGTTCCCGAAGGATCGGGCGTGCAGGAACGGGGTGTGGGCGATGTCCACCGCGTTCTCCACGACCCGCGTGTAGTGCGCGCGCCACGTGTACTGTCCGCGCACGGTGCGCCACCCGGGCTCACCATAGCCAGGGATCGGCGGGATGGGCGGGCGCCGTTCCGCCTCGAGATCGCCCAGGAAGAGCCAGACCCAGCCATAGCGCTCCTCGACGGGGTAGCTGTCGACACGGGCGCGCGGGGGGATGCGGGCGCCGCGTGGGGCGGACGGGATGTCGCTGCAGGCGCCGTCGGCGCCGAAGGCCCAGTGATGGTACGGACACCGCACGTGGTCTCCGCTCACCGTTCCGCCGGAGAGCCTGGCCATGCGGTGTGGGCATCGGTCGGACAGCGCGACGAGCTGATCGTCGGAGCGTCGTCGAAACAGCACCAGCTCCTGCCCGAGCGCGCGCACGGGGGAAGGGCTGTGCCCGAACGAAGACGACTCCCCGACGACATACCAGGTGTTCGCGAGCAGCACACGGCCTCCTGATTGGACTGGACTAACCAGAGGCGTGAGCGCCGTAAGCGCTGGCGGGTCGATGTCCGGAAGCGGCGCGGGCGCCGACCCGGCTGCCGTCTCGCGAGGTCATCGGCGCCTGGTGGGCGGCCTGGTCTCCCCGCTGGCCGCGGTCGCGCGTGGCGCCGGTCGGCGGCCGCTTGTGGGCCAGGGGCCGTACATGATACAAATCCAGCCCTCCCTCACGCCAGAGGCCCGCATGAAAAAGCTCGGCTCGATCCTAGCGCTCCTTCTACAGGCCACGCTTCTGGCGCTGGGCCTGCTCGCGCCGCTCAGCGCGTCCGCCGCGGGGGACGAGGCGCCGGGGATGCTGCCCGGCTGGCTGGAGGAGGTGCTGCCCATCGTCATCCTGCTGGCGGTGGTCGGCGTGGTCATCGGGCGGCTGCCCAAGGTCAAGGGTCTGGATCACGCGCCACACTTCATCCGGCGCCGCGTGATGAACTGGCTGCCCCTGGGTCTGACCTACGCCTTCCTGTACATGGGCCGGTACAACCTGCAGGTCGCCAAGAGCGCGTTCGAGGAGATCGGCAGCAAGGGCGGCAGCGCCCTGATGGGCAACGACGACTTCGGCATCATCTTCGGCGCCGGCACGGTGGTCTACGGCTTCTCCTTCCTGCTCAACGGGCCGCTGACGGACAGGCTGGGCGGCAAGTTCTCGATGCTGATGGGCTCGGGCGGCGCGGCCGTCGCCAACCTGCTGATGGGGCTGGGCGCCTGGTCGCTGCTCAATGACGGGCCTGGAAAGGAGTTCCTGCTCGAGCACTTCCTGGTCGTCTACTCGGTGCTCTACTCGCTCAACATGTACTTCCAGAGCTTCGGCGCGGTGGCCATCGTCAAGGTCAACGCCCCCTGGTTCCATGTGCGGGAGCGCGGCGTCTTCGGCGCCATCTTCGGCATCCTCATCTCGCTGGGCATCTACTTCGCCTTCGACTGGGGCTACCTGATCCTGGGCAAGCTGGGCCTGACCTGGGTCTTCCTGATCCCCGCGGCGCTGCTGGCGATCTTCCTGGTGGTCTGCCATCTCCTGGTGCGCAACACGCCGGGAGAGGCGGGCCTGGACGACTTCGACACCGCCGACGCCAGCAGCGGCCAGAAGGCCGAGGCCAGCGACGAGGAGGTCTGGGAGGGCGTGCAGAAGATGGTGGCCCAGATGGGCCTGCAGCCCCTGACCGTCGAGGGGCGCGTCAAGACCCTGCTGATCGTCGGGACGCGGGTCTACTGGGTCTTCGTCAGCATGCTGACCAACCCGGTCGTGCTGACCATCGCCGGGGTCGAGTTCTGCAGCGGCTTCCTGCGCCAGGCGATCATGCAGTGGTACCGCACCTACGCCAAACAGACCGACGCCATCCTGAACTTGAAGAACGACTTCGTCAGCGACAACTGGGGCTTGTTGTTGTGCTGCGCCGGCATCCTGGGCGGCACGGTGGCGGGCGTCATCAGCGACCACGTCTTCCAGTCCCGCCGCGGGCCGGTCGCCTTCCTGCTCTACGCGGTGCTGCTGGTGGGCAGCGTCGTGCTGGTCTTCACCTACCAGGCCCCCTACGTCGGCTGGCTGGTGATCCTGATGAGCGTGGCGGTCATCGGCGTGCACGGCATGCTCAGCGGCACGGCCAGCATGGACTTCGGCGGCAAGCGCAACGTCGGCATCGCCGTCGGCATCATCGACGGCTTCGTCTACCTGGGCACCGGCGTGATGAGCTTCACCTACGCCATCGTCCTGCCCAAGGAGCAGCTGGACGAGGCGGGCAAGCTGGTCGGCCCGGCGATGGACCCCGACAACTGGATCGGCTGGCCGGTGGCCATGGTGCCCATCGCGCTGCTCGGCACCTTGCTGACCACGCGCATCTGGAACGCGAAGCCCAAGAAGGGCGGCGGCGGCCACTGATCCCGCGAGGGCGATCAGCGCACGGCTGAGCGGCGCCGGCTCGGCCGTGACGGCGCGCGTGTTGGGGACAGGAGCTGTGCTATCCTCCGGTGACCCGCTCGATGAGCGGGCCCGGAGATCCCGATGTTGCGCGTCCTGCTGCTCACGCCGCTGCTCGGCGCAGGCTGTCATTTCGTCACGAAAGACGACTACGAGGCGCGGACCTCGAGCGCCGACAGTGGCCTCCCGAGCGAAGGCGAGGGCGAGGGCGAGGGCGAGGGCGAGGGCGAGGGCGAGGGCGAGGG
>CAZKWG010000189.1:0-11470 GCA_964556105.1 uncultured Enterobacterales bacterium
CAGGCCCGTGGGGTCATCGAGCGAGGCCAGCGAGGGCACCCACTGGACCAGCTTCCGACTCTGCATGATCCCGTTGATATAGGCCGCGTCGCGCTCCATCACGATCGTGGTGGAGCTGCTCGCCAGCACGATCTCGGTGGACGAGGTGGGCGGGCTGACCGTGTAGCCGCTGGGCAGGAGCATCGAGGTCACGGCGTTCAGGTCGGTCGCCGCGCTGGCGAACGGATCGGGCGGCTTGTAGCCCACGAGCGCGGAGTTCATCGCGGCGACGGCGCCCGCGGTCACCGTGGGTGGGCCGGCGCTGGCCTGAACCACCAGCCCGGAGATCGCATTGCGGGCCGTGAGGACGGCGCCCTCCAGCGCGGTCACCGAGGCGGCCGTCGGATCGCCGCTCTGGGCGGCGAGCTCCTTCTCATAGTCGTCCAGCGCCTTCTTCAGGCCAGCCACCGCGGGCTGCGAGGCGGTGATCGCGGCGGTCACCGCGGCCTGCTGGGTCGCGTCGAGGCCCTTGATGCTCGCGCCCGGCACCAGCGCCGCCAGCTCTGTGTTGGAGGCGCCCAGCGAGGCGTTGAGTGAGGTCCAGCTCGCCAGCGCCTTGTCCTGCTCGAGGTTGGCGCGATCGATGTCGTCCTGGGTGCTGGTCGCGGCCGTGGTCGCCTTGACGGTCTTGCGGCGCGCGGTCAGCGTCGCCCAGGCGTCCCCCGCCGCGTCAGCGATGTTCACCGTCCCCTGAACCGTCGAGACGGCCTGCGGTACAGCCTTCCCGTCCTTGAGCGGCGCCTTGAAGGCCGCCCAGGCCAGCGGGAAGAAGGCGCGCGCCACTGTCCACGTCGCGAAGATCTCGCTCGTCGACGTCTGGGGGATCAGCGTGTCCGCGTAGGCGGGCGCCGAGGAGAACCCCTGATAGAGGGCGAACCCCCGAACGAAGGTGGGGGGGAGCTGCAGGACGCCGACGAATCCCGTGCTCGTCGTGCCGGAGGCCTGGATGGGCCTCGGGCCTGCCGCGATCTCTTCAATATAGACACCTGGGCTCTGATATGTCGCCATGGATGAAACCTCCAGACGTAGGTGGGGTCAGTCAGATTCGGGGGCAGCAGGTCCGGCCGGGGACGAGACAGGCGCGCTCGGACGGGCCGGCGGTGGAAAAGGGGGCAGATACTGTATGGTTCCGGCGACCACCATCTGGGCAAGCGTGTGCCTCGCCGGGCCCATGGACAGATCGGTGGTCAGGCTCATGGCCGGCCAGCTCAGCGCGCGGCGGCCGTAGACGAGCGGACGATGAAGGGCCGCGGTGAGACCGCAGCCGCGCTGAAGCAGCTTGCCTGCGGACCGATGGCCCTGGCGGAGACGGGTATCGAAGAGGTCCATTAGTTGATCGTCACCAGTCCCCCTTCGACCTTGACCATCGGGGCCTCGACGCTCACCTGAGCGCCGCCCTTGACGCTGAGCTGCGCGCCGGCCTCCAAGGTGGCGTTGGCCGCCCCCTTGCAGGTCAGGTTCGCCCCAGCCTCGACGTTGATGTTGATGCCGCTCTTGATCGTGACGTTGCCTGTGCCGTTCAGGGTGGTGTCTCCCTGTACGGTGATGGTCGCGTTCTTCCCGTTGGACACCGTGATGTCGGCGCCGTTGGTGTCCAGCTTGACATCGATGGTCCCATCGGCGTTCTTCATCTCCAGCCCGTTGATCCCGGCCTTGTCCGTCAAGGTGATGATGTTTCCGGCCTTGGTCTTGATCTCGATGGCCTCCTCGCCGTCCTTGTCCGTGAACACGACGTGGTTGCCAGAGCGAGTCTGTATCTGTTTGGTGATGTTGGCGCCGTCTGCGTTGGTGTAGACTGGCGTGTGTGACCCATTGTACAGCGCGCCGATGACGAACATCCCATCCACGTTGTCGCCGGCGCCCCGCAGGACCAGCACCTCATCATCCACCTCGGGCAGGAAGACGAAGCCCGCGGTCGCGGAGGCGTAGGGCATCGTCATGCGCAGCCACACCTGCACCGTGGCGTTGTAGGCCATCAGCTGCACCTGCACGCGGCCAAGCCCGTCAGGATCCTTGGTCGACGTCACTTTTCCGATAGCGACCGGGATCGAGAGGTGCATGCCTGTCACCCTCCGTAGACCCGCAAGGATATAGCACAGGTGTTCAGTAAATACTAGCCCTTTTTTCAGTCATAAATCACACACTTATGGCGAACAATCTGTATTTGTCCGACGTCCAAGATTTCTTCGATGATGCGCACGGCGCTCCCGTCCAGCGCGGGGCGCGCCCCCCTCGAGCCCTCCCCGATCGATGTGCTGTGTAGACACCTCCTGCGACGACGCCATCTATGAACGCCCACGAGATCGGGGCAACCTCGGACCTCATCGTCGCGCGCGCCGGCGATGACCGTGATCAGCCGTGCAACGTGCTGTTTCCTGACGACCCGGGCCGCGTCGCCGACCCGGACGTGGTCAAAGACGACGCGGTCCCGCTGGAGAAGGTCTGTCCAGCCTGGTCCGTCAAGCGGCGGCCTCGGCGCGGAGCGGCCCGACCGTGATCGTCATCCCGGCGCGCCGGAGGCGGTCGACCAGCGCGTCGCCGAGCGCGGTCGCCGGGGTCAGCACGCCGCCGCGCAGGTTGCCCTCGCCCGCCGCGAGCGCGAGCGCCGTCTCGCCGAGCATCTTCACGGTCGCCTCGTTGCCGGGATCGAGCTGGTCCTCGACGACGGCGAGCGCCTTGCGCCCGTCACTCGCGGTCGCCAGGACGCGCGCGCGGAAGAAGCCGTTCGCCAGCACCTCGGGCGCGGGCCCCTCCCCGGGCTTTGGCCCGAAGCGCCGCGCGAGCGCCCGCCCGACCCCGGTGTTGAGGGCGAAGAACCCGAGCGGCATGCCGATGGCCACCGTCCAGGGCAGGCTCCGCCCGCGGCTCTCGATGACCTCCTGGTAGGTGAACGCGTCGCCGTAGGGCATGCCCGCCTCGGTCCACAGCGCGCGGCTGCGCCGCACGACGCGGGTGTTGGTGGAGGCCATGAAGAACGGACCGACGAAGCGCTCGAGGTCGGCGTTCCAGCGCACGGGAGGGATGTCGGACGGCGCCGCGTCGCGCTCCCGCGCCCGCCAGGCCTCGGGCGACAACAACGCAGGATCGGCGACGTCTCTCGAGGTCGCGAGCTCGATCATCGTCGCGAGCGTGCCTCCGTTGAGCCCCCCGCGCGCCGAGAACGCCCCGAGCGCGGCGGCGGTCGGCTGGCCCCAGGTGTCGCGAATCCACTTCACCGCCACGTAAGCGCCGATATCGGAGGGCACCGAGTCGAAGCCACAGGTCGGCACGATGCGGGTGCCCGACGCGACGGCCACCTCGTGGTGCCGGTCGATCAGGCCGCGGATCCACGGCGTCTCACCTGTAATATCGCACCAGTGGGTGCCGTGCGCGACGCACCCGTCCACCAGAGCGTCCCCGTACTTGACGAACGGCCCAGCGGTAGACGCGATCACCCGCGTCGAGGCGGCCAGATCGTCGCACGCGGCGCGGTCGGTCGCGTCAGCGACGCGCACCGGCACGCCCCCCAGCCCGGCGGAGAGCGCCTCGAGCCTCGCCCTGTCACGTCCGGCGATCGCCCACCTCAACCCTGGCGGCGCGGCCTTCGCCACATAGGCGGCGAGGCGCTGGCCGGTGAACCCGGTTGACCCGAACAGCACGAGATCCAGACGGCTCATGTTCCTCCTCGCGTCGGCGCAGGGACGCCGACGTCCCAGGGCGGGCGGTGGGTGCGTGAGTCGCGATCGCACCGAACTGAGGCCACGAAACCTACCCTTCTGGTGACCAGAACGCGAGGCGCTGGATGGGAGGGACGGATCGCCGACGACGTGGGCGTCGCCCGGGGGGCGGCTGGACCGCCACTGATCAATATACCTGGCACTTGATCAATATACCTGGTGCCTGATCAATGATCAAGATACCTGGCACCTGGCAGGCGGGCGCGCTCGGCTCCTTCGGGCTAACAGAGGGGCGCGAGGTCAAGCGCATGGCTGACATGCCCCAGAAACCCGTGGTGTCCCCTCCAACGCCCTCCGCGCCCCCGGAGGCCTGGGAGCCGCTGCTGAAGCTGGCGCGGCTCGCGAGTCGCCCGCTGGAGCGCTTCCTGCACATCGAGGCGTCCAGCGGCATCGTCCTGCTCGTCTCCGCCGCGGTGGCGATGATCTGGGCGAACTCGCCCTGGGCGGCGAGCTACACGCGCCTCTGGGAGACCTCGCTGGGCTTCCAGATCGGGTCCTGGTCCTTCGCCCGCACGCTCGCCTGGTACGTCAACGACGGGTTGATGGCGATCTTCTTCTTCGTCGTGGGCATGGAGATCCGGCGCGAGATCCACCACGGCGAGCTGTCCGAGCTGAAGCGGGCCGCGCTGCCGCTGGTGGCGGCGCTGGGCGGCATGATCGCCCCCGCCGTGATCTTCCTGCTGCTCGCGGGGCCAGATCCCAGCGCCCGCGCCGGCTGGGGCGTGCCGATGGCCACCGACATCGCCTTCGCCGTGGGCGTCCTGGCGCTGCTGGGGAAGCGGGTGCCGGCCGCGCTGCGCGTGCTGCTGCTCGCGCTGGCGGTCATCGACGATCTGGGCGCGATCCTGGTCATCGCGCTGTTCTACTCCTCGGGCGTGTCGCTCTCGGGGTTGGCGGTCGGGGCGCTCGGCATCGGCGGCATCTTCGCGCTGCAGGGCTTCGGTGTGCGGTCGCCGCTGGCCTACCTGGCGCCCTCGCTGGTCGCCTGGGCGGGGGTGTACGCCGCTGGGATCCACCCCACGATCGCCGGCGTCATCATCGGCCTGATCACGCCGGTGCGCGCCTGGTACGGCCCGGACGGCTTCGTGCAGGGGCTGCACGACGAGCTGGAGCACCTGCGCGCGAAGGGAGCGGAGGCGACGCCGGCCCTGATGCAGACGCTGCAGCAGGTCGATCTCATCCGGCGCGGGGCGGTCTCGCCGTCGGAGCGGCTGATCTTCCTGCTTCATCCGTGGGTGGCCTTCGGGATCATGCCGCTCTTCGCGCTGGCCAACGCGGGCGTGTCGCTGCAGGGGATGTCGCTGGACGGGGCGACCTTCTCGCTGGCCATCGCCGTCGGCACGGGCCTGCTGCTCGGGAAGCCCATCGGCGTGCTCATCGCCTGCGGGCTGGCCCTGCGGCTCGGGCTGGCGCAGGCGCCGCAGGGCATCGGGGTGCGCCAGCTCCTCGTGCTCGGCGTGGTGGCGGGCGTCGGCTTCACCATGGCCCTGTTCATCGCCCAGCTCGCGTTTACGGATCCGAAGCTGCTCGACGCGGCGAAGATGGGCGTGCTCAGCGCCAGCGTGCTGGCCGGCGTGTCCGGGATGCTGCTGGGACGCCTGCTGTTGAAGCCCGTCCAGCCCGGCGCGGTGGCGCACACGGCGGACGAGGCCGAGGCCTCCACCGAGCTCTGAGCGATGGCCCCAGGGCATCGGCCGGGCGGGCGCGCCATGGGACGGAGCTCCGGCGTGAGCGCCACGCCGCGCGCCAGAATAGGACGGATCCATGGCCGAGCCCGATCCTCAGCGCCTCGACGACCTCGATGATCTCCCGCCGTCGCGCACGCCGCTGCAGCGCCTGTGGAGCGCGACGCGCGAGCTGCTGCTGACCCTGGCCTTCGCCGCGGCCGTGCTGATGGTCGTGGGCGCGCTGCGCTCGCCCGAGCTGCCCGAGGCGGCGCCGCCGGTGGCGGTGAGCGCGCTGGACGGCACCCGGCTCGTGCTGAGCGATCAGGCGGATCGCACGGTGGTGCTCAATTTCTGGGCGACCTGGTGCGCGCCCTGCCGCATCGAGATGCCCAGCCTCGTGGACTTCGCGGCCGACAACCCAGAGATCCCGGTCTGGTTCCTCGCGGTGGACGGCGAGGAGGCGGCGCTGCGCGCGTTCGCGATCGAGCAGGGGCTGCCGCTCTCGACGGTGGCGCGCGCGGACGCGGCCCTGCTCGCCGCCTGGTCGCCCTCCACCATCCCGATGACCGTCGTGGTCGAGCCCGGCGGGCGGATCGGCGGCGTCCACACCGGCCTCGTGTTCCGCCCGATCCTCTGGTGGATGACGCGCTGAGCTGCCGGGCAGACAGATCTCCCGACCGCGCCCCTTCTTCCGATGCCATGCGCGTGATAGGAGCGCGAACCTCAGCGGAGGCGACGTGCGCACACGCATCGGCATCAACGGCTTCGGCAGGATGGGACGGCTGGTGCTTCGCGCCGCCTGGGGCTGGCCAGACCTGGAGTTCGTCCACATCAACGAGCTGAGCGGCGGCGCGGCGACGGCGGCGCACCTGCTCACCTTCGACTCCGTGCACGGGCGCTGGCCGCACGCGGTCACCGCGGCGGGGGAGGACGCGATCCACATCGACGGGAGGCGCGTCGGGTTCTCCGCGCAGAGCAGGCCTGGCGAGGTGCCCTGGGCCGAGGCCGGCGTGGACATCGTCCTGGAGTGTACGGGCCGGTTCAAGACGCCAGACGCCCTGGGCGTCTACCTGGAGCGCGGCGTGCGCAAGGTCATCGTCGCCGCGCCGGTGAAGGAGGGGGCGCTCAACGTGGTGATGGGGGTCAACGATCACCTCTACCGCCCGGACCAGCACCACCTGCTGACCGCCGCCTCCTGCACCACCAACTGCCTCGCGCCGGTCGCGAAGGTCATCCACGAGGGCCTGGGCATCCGCCACGGGGTGATCACCACGATCCACGACATCACGAACACGCAGACGGTCATCGACGCCCCGCACAAGGACCTGCGGCGGGCCCGCGCCAGCAGCCTCTCGCTCATCCCGACCTCTACCGGCTCGGCGACGGCGATCGGGCTCATCTACCCGGAGCTCCAGGGAAAACTAAGTGGACTAGCCGTCCGTGTGCCGCTGCTCAACGCCTCGCTCACCGACTGCGTCTTCGAGGTGGCGCGCCCGACCACCGCCGAAGAGGTCAACGCCCTCCTCCAGGCCGCCGCCGACGGGCCGCTGGCCGGGATCCTCGGCTACGAGGAGCGCCCGCTGGTCTCGGTGGACTACAAGGACGACCCGCGGTCGAGCGTCATCGACGCGCTCTCGACCATGGTGGTAGACGACACCTGCGTCAAGGTGCTGGCCTGGTACGACAACGAGATCGGCTATGTGCACCGCATGGCCGAGCTTGCGCGCAAGGTCGGCGCCTCGCTCCCCTGAGGTCGGCATGAGCGGCGTCCGAGACTTCGCGCTGGTCACCACCGGATACTGGGCGTTTACGCTCACAGACGGCGCGTTGCGGATGCTGGTGCTCCTGCATTTTCACGATCTCGGCTACACGCCGGCGCAGCTCGCCGCGCTCTTCCTGCTCTACGAGGGGATGGGCGTGGTGACCAACCTGGTCGGAGGCTGGATCGCCAGCGTGATGGGCCTGCGCGCGACGCTGCTGGCCGGGCTCGCGCTGCAGGTGGTGGCGCTGGTCCTGCTGTCCTTGCTCGACCCGAACTGGGCGCGGGCGGTCTCCGTGGGCTTCGTGATGGGCGCGCAGGCGCTCTCGGGGGTGGCCAAGGATCTGACGAAGATGAGCGCGAAGAGCGCGATCAAGACGCTGGCGCCCGATGGACAGGAGTCCGCGCTCTTCCGTTGGGTGGCGCTGCTGACGGGCTCGAAGAACGCGCTCAAGGGCGCGGGCTTCTTCCTGGGCGGGGTGCTCCTCTCTGGGATCGGCTTTCGACCTGCCTTGTGGGCCATGGCGGGAGGGCTGCTCCTCATCCTCGCCACCGCCGTGGCGAAGCTCCCCGCCGACATGGGAAAAGCCAAGGTCAAGGCGAAGTTCAGCAGCCTGCTGTCGAAGAGCCGCGAGATCAACCTGCTCTCGGGGGCGCGCTTCTTCCTGTTCGGCGCGCGAGACGTCTGGTTCGTGGTCGCCGTGCCGGTGTTCCTCTCGGCGCAGCTCGGCTGGGGCTTCGCCGAGGTCGGCTCCTTCATGGCGCTCTGGGTCATCGGCTACGGAGCGGTCCAGGCCGCCGCTCCCAGGGTGCTGAGGCTGTTCACCGGAGGTCGGGCGCCGCGGGGCGGGGCGGCGCAGGTGCTGGCCTTCGGGCTGGCGCTGACGATGGGCGCCGTGGCCCTGGGCCTCTCGACCTCCCTGCCGCCCGCGGTGATCGTGCTCGGCGGGCTTGGGGCCTTCGGGGTCGTCTTCGCGATCAACGCCTCGGTCCACTCCTACCTGGTGCTGGCCTGGTCGGACGGGGACAAGGTCGCGCTCAACGTCGGCTTCTACTATATGGCCAACGCGGGCGGACGGCTCCTGGGCACCCTGCTCTCCGGGTGGATCTATCAGCTCGCGGGGCTGAGCGGCTGCCTGTGGGCCTCCTGCGGGCTGGCGCTGATGTCCGGGACCGTGGCGCTCTGGCTGCCGCGGGGTGGCGCGACGAGGCTCCTCTCGGAGATGAAGGTCGAGGCGAGCGGCGACTGAGCCGTCAGGGCTGGAGCTCCGCGCCGCCAGGCTCGCCGGCGCCCGAGGCTCAACCGCCCAGGGCGGCGTCCCAGAGCCCGCGCTGGACGTGTCGTTTGGCGCGGTTGACGTACTCACGGGGAAGATCCCAGCGCAGCGCGACCTCCGCGTCAGGGTCGCCGCTCAGCACCCGGTCCTCCAGCGCCGCCCGCAGGACCTCGGGCCGCTCGCCGCCATAGCGGGCGCTGGCCTCGACGAGCAGCGCCTCCAGTCGCCTCGGGAAGGCCGCGGCGACCTCCTGCCCCCCGGCGCGGCCAAAGTCCTCGAGGGTCTCCCTCCCCTCCTCGTGCCGCGTGGCCAGACGCCGCAGGTGCCCCCGGAGCCGGCGCCAGGCGACCTTTCGGAACAGGCGGAAGAGGTCCCTGGGCCCACGCGACAAGGCGAGCTCGAAGGTGGCCGGGCGCTGGAGGGCGGCGGCGTAGGCGTCCCAGACCGCGTCGGCGACCAGAGCCGGACAGACCCGTGGAAAGGCGCGGCAGAGGCTGCGGACGAGGCGAGAGACGAGCGAGAGAAAGACGGCGGCGAGCTCAACGGACATGTCTGCTCCACGATGGACGCCTCCAAGTGGAGTCCATCGGTGTGCCGGTGAAGACGTCGGCCCGGCGATCGGCCAGGCCGAGGCGGGAGGCTCCGGCGGAGGGTCTCCCGCCGGCTTGGAGGAGACGCGCGGCCGCAGAGGTTCCGGACAGCCATGACCTCAATTTCGTGAAGGGGCTCTTGAAACCTCAAACGCGGCCCATGTCGAGGCAGGCGGGAGGCGCCCTCGACACGCCCCACCGGCCCGGTCCCCCCTCCCCTGCCGCGCGGCGCGGCCAACTCAACGCTCCAGCACCAGCCCGCTCTCTGCAGGTACCTCTCCCAAACAGCAGAACGCCGCGCCAGGCCACAGGCCCAGCGCGGCGTCCCTGTGCTCCGCCGATCAGGGCGCCGAGAGCGCCGCGCAGACGCGGAGGTGGTCGTAGTCGCCGTACAGGTTCAGCGTGGACAGACCCACGCCGCCGGTGTGCAGCGAGTCATCGGTGGCGCTGACCGCGGCGATGACGCCACCGTCGGTCGAGGCGGCCTCGCAGTAGAGGTCATCCCCGTAGGCCCAGAAGGTCAGCGTGGCGCTGTCGCCGGCGCTGATGTCCACGGCGCCGTCGTGGTTCGTGCGGCCGAGCTGATCGAAGGTGGTGTTGGGCACGCAGCCCACCTGGCACTCACTCTGGACATCGTCCTCGGCCAGATCCATGAACTCGCCGATCTGCACGAAATGACCGGGGTCGAAGCAGTCCTCGGCCGAGTTCTGCGCCAGCGCGCAGCGGTAGCCGTGGAAGCCCTCCCCCTGGTCCGCGTCCTCCTGCGCGCGGAGCAGCACGCCGCCGCGCCAGCGATCGGTCTCGCCGCAGAGGATCTCCCCGTCGCCGTCGTGGTCGTAGTCGAAGGTAAACGCCTCGCGAGAGGCCGAGACCTCGTCGTCCTCACCGTCGAAGTAGGCCACCGTCGCCCCGGGCAGAAGGACGTTGCGCACGTCCACGGCCAGGTTGTTGGTCAGCTCGCAGGTGATGATCAGCTCGTCCACCACGGAGCAGCTCTCCGTGCAGCCCTCGAGGCTCTCGATCCAGGTGAGGGTGGTGGTGTCGTCGTCGTTGAAGGTCTCGGTGGCCGGCTCGACGTCGCAGCCCACGAGGCTCCAGTTGCGGGGGATGGTGTCGGTGAGCACGACGTCCGAGGCGGCGACGGCGCCGCGGTTGTGCAGCGCGAGCTTGACCTCGACGGTGCCCGCGTCCGCGGCGCTGGCCAGCTTGCCGACCGAGACCGCGGCGTGGGTGCCCTGGTAGTCCCAGATGTTCACCTGGGCCTGGACGCCGTAGGAGCTCGCCCAATCGACATGATCCTCGACACCGTCACTGTCGATGTCCGTCTCTTCATTGACGAAGTAGGCCATGTCCTCGGGCATGATCGCCCCGTCGGTGCTGTAGACGGATCCGCTCATCAGATAGGTGCCCAGCTGGTTGCACCAGAAGGCGTCCTTGCCGAGATAGGCCTCGTACGCGCCGTTGTCCGTGGTCCACGAGCCGTAGTAGGTCGAGACCGAGCCGCCGGCGGGGACGCGCACGGGCTCGCTGGACTCGCCCATGTCGCCGAGCGAGACCGCCTGGCTGTCCGGGTTGTACCACATCGACCCGCTGTTCAAGCAGACGTCGTAGTCGCCTGAGTTGGACAGGGTGAGGATCCCGGTGCCGCTGACGGCCGCGCTGAGGACGCCCAGACCGAGCGCCTCGGCCTCGGTATAGCAGTCCTCGGGGATGTAGGGCTGGCACTCCTGGAAGCAGTCGAAGCCGCAGCCGATCTCCGTGCCGCCGGCCGAGATGTCCGCATAGACCACCACGTTCGACCAGCCGTGGTCCGCCCCGAGCAGGGCCTGCTGTCCGCCCTGGTCGGCGCGCACGGAGTTGCCGTCCCAGACCCAGGGGTCGCGCAGCGTGGGCGAGTTCGTCAGCTCGCCGACGTCATCGGAGAGCGCGCTGTCGTAGAGGAGCCGACCGACACGCGCGTCCGCGTCGTCGCAATCGAGCAGCTCGGGCACACCGTCGCCGTCCGTGTCGCGGGTGGCGCCCGCAGGCCGGTCACCGAAGCGCTCGCCCGAGGCGTTGAACCGAGACTCATCACGGTCGAGCGTCTCGAAGTCCGAGTCCTGCCCCGCGGGCAACAGCTCGAAGGTGCAGCCCGGCAGGAGAAGGGCGATCAGGGTCCATCGGTGGTTCATGCGGTCCTCGTGGTGTGGGGCTGGGTCTGCCCGGTGGGATTCGGGTCGGTGGGCTCGCGGGTTGAAGAATCGACCTACGCCTCCAAGAAGACCTCGGGGGAGCGCCCGACGATCTACACTGGACCGCGCATTCGATTGAGCTTGAAGTGATCTCGAACAGGGGGGACTGTATCGTTCAGCCGGTTCACAATCATACGGGCGTCGATGCGTCCGTGCAAGCCCCCCGAGCAGGATTCCTGCGACGAAAGAAC
>CAZKWG010000190.1:0-11431 GCA_964556105.1 uncultured Enterobacterales bacterium
GCCAGCAGCCCTGTCGCCTCGTCCAGAGGCCAGCGCAGCAGGGTGCCGCTGATCGCGTCCGCGTCGTACTGGCCCGTCACCAGCGACATCGGCGTGGAGCTCCGGTCCAGCCCCACGAAGGAGAAGGTCGCGTCACAGCCGCAGTCCGGCAGCGCATAGCGGCTGACCTGGGGCAACACGTACTTGTAGGCCCAGGCGTTGCAGATCCCGCCCGAGCAGCCGATCTCGTCCGTCTCCGTGCTGACCTGCAGGATGCGGTTCATGTCGAAGACGCGCAGGCCGCGGCTCGTGTCGGCCACATAGAGCCAGTCGCCCACCCAGGCGATGCCGCCGGCATGCACCTCGACCGGCCCGATGTCCGGCTCGGCGGCGGAGCCCAGGGGCTCGACCAGCAGGACGTGGCGATAGGTCACGACCGCGCTCGACGAGACGTCGACAAAGCTGATTCGCACGCCCTTGTCGTAGTCGGTGCCCGCCTCCTCGGGGTCATAGTGCCAGGAGACCAGCACCGACTCGACCCCATCTACCGCGCCGCTCGCGTCGGCGTCGAAGCTGCCGCTCACCCCCTGCGGGTACCAGTAGTCCACGTCCATGTCGCCGTCGTTCCACGAGAAACCGCGGGCGAAGCCGGTCGCGCGCGACAGATCCGAGGCCGAGATCACCTCTGCATCACGGTTTCCGTCCGCCACCACGTCCGCGACGCTCACCACCGGCAGGGTCGCGGCCAGCGCGTCGAGGATGGCGGACGCCTCGTCCCAGCCCGTCTCGTCGGCGAGCACGAAGCCGCGCGCGTCGAGGGCCACCAGCCCGCCCCCCTCCGCGGTGGCGGCGGCGTCCGCGTCCGGGCAGGCGGCGGGAGCCGAGCGATCGGCGGTCCCGTCGCAGTCCTGATCCACCCCGTCGCACCGCTCCTCGGCGCCCGGGAAGATGCTGGCGTCGGCCTCGTCGCAGTCGGTGGCGGCGGTCGCGCCGTCGCCGTCCTGGTCCCAGGGCCCGGTGTCCTCCGGCGCGGACGTCTCGCCGCGCTCGCCGCTGTCATCCCCCGGCGCGAGCCCGCTGTCCGATCGCTCGGGATCTCCCTTGCGAAGATCGGTCGGCCCGGAGGCCTCGCATGCGACCAGAAGGCTCAGGGCTGGCAGGACCATGGACGGCTCCGCGGGGCCCCGAGGGTGAAGCGGCGCCGCCCGCGACCGACGCCTATCGCGACCGCGCCTCAACCGCTCTCGAAGAGCACCCCCGTCTTGGTCGCGCCCTCCGCGTGCCAGGGCCTCGACTGCAGCGCCAGGAAGACGCGCCGCGCCGACTCACAGAGCTCGAGCGGGTAACGCTCTCTCCGATCCGAATAACGTAGAGAGAGCTCCGAGGCCAGGATCCGGCCGTCCTCCTCCTCCCAACGGATCAGCGCGACGCTGGCCAGCCGCTCCCGACCGGCCCCCTGCACCAGCGCGAGCGTCCCCCCGGCGAAGAGGCGCTCCACGACGCGACGCCCGCCGACCGGCGCCAGGGGCTGCTCCCCCAACACGCGGCGCGCCAGCGGGAAGAGCCTGGACAGCCCGCCGCGGGCGAAGAGGTGGGCGTTGCGATCCTGCGAGATGTCCACGGTGCAGGCGTGCGAGTAGCGGCTGTGGAAGGGCGCCGTGATCTCCTCGACGAAGGTGGAGACGAACCGAAAGCCGGTCGCCGCGACCACGCGCGAGTGCACGGCGACATAACGGTCCTCCAGGCGTCGCTTCAGGGTGAACGAGACCTTCCCGCCCTCTGCCGCGCGACGACGAAAGAGCAGGTTCTCGCTCAGCAGCGCGCGTGTGGGCGTGTCCAGGTACTCGACCTCCGAGCGCCCGCGCAGCGCGAGCTCCCCCGAGCTCGGCACGCCCGCCGCGCCCGCGACCGCGCCGAGATCCGCCCAGATCGCCTCCGGCTCAGCCTGCTCGGGCCGGACCATCACCTTGTACTCCCTCGCTTGCGTATAGAGCATCCGCGATCCCTGCCCTCCCGACGCTCAAGGCGACCAGCCGAGCCCGAGCCCGATCGACCATCCGTCGCGGGTCTCCTGGCTCACCTGGTCTCCCGTGGTCTCCCGCACCGGCCAGTCCAGCAGGTTGGTCCCCTTCAGGCGCGCGGACCAGCCTTCCCCGAATCCCTGCGAGGCGACAAGGTCCAGGCGGTGAACCGGCTCCTCGTAGGTGTCGGGGATGCCCGACGTACCGACCGAGACGATCCGTGGCCCGAAGACGTTGTAGAGCAAGGAGACCGCCGTCTTTCGGTCGGGGTTCTCGTAGCCGAGCTGACCGTTGAGCACCCAGGGGGACTGGCCCTGCAGGGGGCGCGTCTCCGAGGTCTGGTTGCCCTCGGTGCCGCTCAGATCGACGCGGGAGCGGATGACGGATCCGTTCGCGCTGACGTAGAAGTCCGTCAGCGCGGGGGCGATGAAGTCGAGTCGCTTGCGCGCCTCCAGCTCGGCGCCAAAGTTGGTCGCGCTGTTGGCGTTGGCGAAGGTGCCGACGCTGCCCGAGACGGCGCTGACGGCGATCACCGACTCGATGGGCTCGTCGAAGTATTTGAAGAATGCGCCCAGCGACACGCTCTCGCCGGCGCGAGGATACCACTCCCAACGCAGGTCGAGGTTGTCGATGGTGGCGCGCTCCAGGTCCGGGTTGCCGTAGAGCAGCCGTCCAGACCGATAGTCATAGTAGGCGACCTCGGAGAGCTCGCGCAGCTCGGGCCGGGAGAGGGTGCGGCCGTACCCGAAGCGCGCCAGCAAACGGTCGGGCTCGTCCTCGGGCCCGAGCCCAAAGGAGAGGGTCGCGGCGGGCAGCAGGTCCAGCGACGAGAGCTCGGCCTTCACCGGCGTCAGGCTGGTGTCGAAGAGCTCGAACGTGCTGACCTCCTGATTCGAGCGCTCCAGGCGCAGGCCGACCAGCGAGCGGAGCCGCGCCGTCCAGGCCACGTCTCCTTGCAGAAAGGTCGCCAGGATGAGCTGCGAGGCGCCGTAGTCGTCCGAGCTGGTGGTGTTCTCCTCGAGCTCCAGGTAGCCCAGGTCGCCCTCCTCCTCCGCGCCGATGTTGGAGGGGACCAGCACGTCCGAGACGTCGGCGCTGAGATCGATGCCCTCGCTGCCCTGAAACTGAAAGGCGAAGCGCCGGGTGGTCGAGGCGCGGTCACGGTACAGGAGCTGCCCGCCCGTCTTCAGGTCCAGCTTGCCCAGGTGGGCCGTGAGGTCCAACCCAAGGTCCATCGTGCGGTCGTTCAGCACCCCGTAGAGGATCTCGTTCCAGCCCCCGCGCTGCGAGAGGATGAGCCCGTCCGAGGTGGCGAGGTAGGTGTACTCGCGCTTGTCGGGCTGCACCCGGTCGGCCCAGGAGAAGGCCGCGCGGCCCCCGAGCGTGAAGCGCTCGCCCTCCAGGGCCAGGGTGATCTGCTCGAAGAGGAGCTGCTGCTCCTCCCAGTCGATGCGGGTGACGTGGGTGTCGTTGCTGCCGGTGGGGTCGTTGGCGTCATAGGTCAGCGCGGTGCCGGTGCTGCTGCGCATCAGCAGCGTGGTCGACCCGAGCTGGCCCCGCTCCCCCTCCAAGCCGAGGTTCAGCGCGCCGCCCAGGCGCACCCGGTTCTGCGTCTCGGTGAAGGTGGTCTCGCGCTTCAGCTCCAGGCCGTCGCCGCTGCTGCTGTAGGTGGCCTTGAAGCCCTCCTCGATGTCCCAGCCGTTGCTGAAGACGATGCCAGCTAGCGCACCTAGTGACTTTTCACCCAGGGAGAGCTCGCCGCCCGCGCTCAGGTTGAGGCCGAAGTCCGGCGGCAGGGTGCGCGGGCTGAGGCTCCAGCGATCCGTGATCAGCTCGCCGAAACGCTCCAGATCCTCGTCCGTGTAGCCGTCCGGCGAGAAGATGCCGCCCGCCTTGATCGGCGACTCCGCGCTCGCCTCGGCGAGCTCGTCGGGCAGCGCGCGGTGCTCGGCGCCGAAGCCCAGCCAGTCGGTGGGGCCAGACGCGCCGAAGGGGCTCTCGGCGAAGGAGGTCCCGGCGTCGTAGCTGCCCGAGACAGACACGCTGAAGAGTGGATCGTCGGGGATGCTGCGCGTGCGCACCTCGACCACGCCGCCGCCGAATTCGGCCGGGCGGTCGGGCGAGAACGTCTTCTGGATGACGACCGCCTCGATCAGGCTCGTGGGGAAGAGGTCGAGCGGGACGACGCGGCGCTCGGGCTCGGGGCTGGGCAGCGAGGAGCCGTTGAGCAGGGTGGCGGAGTAACGATCGCCCAACCCACGCACGTAGACATACTTGCCGCCGATGACGGTCAGACCGGTGACGCGGCGCAGGGCCGCGGCGGCGTCGGTGTCGCCGGAGCGGCTCATCTGCTCGGAGCCGAGCACGTCGGAGACCGAGGACGCCTCCTGGCGCTCGTCCAGCAGGCTGGCGGCGCCGCCCTGGATGCGCGGGGCGCGGATCGTGACGTCGGCGAGCTGAAGGCCGGCGCGGGCCAGCCGGATCTCGACCGAGCGCTCCTCGTGGGCGACGACCTCGACGGGGGTGCTCTCCGTGCCGTAGCCGGCGCGGATGGTGGTGATCTCCTGGGCTCCCTCCGGGATCTCCACCCGAAAGGCGCCCCTCTTGTCGCTCATGGCCTCGACAGGCGTGCCGCGGACGAAGACGCGCACGCCGGTGAGCGGTCGCCCGCTGTCTTCATCCAGGATGATCCCGATGATGGTGCCGGGAGGACCTGTCTTCTCCTCGACCTTGGTGACGCTGGCGTCGGGGGCCTCGATCTGCCAGACCGGCGGCGCGCCCACGGTGACGAGCAGCTCTGTGCTGTAGCCGGGCAGCACCAGGACGCCGTCCACGGTGAGCGGGGCCGCGCCCTGTGGCGTGAGCGAGACGGTGAGCGTCCCCGCGTCGATGGGCAGGGTGAAGGCGCCGTCTTCATCGGTGAGGACGCGCAGGCCCGCCGCCTCGACGGTCGCGCCGCGGAGCGGGCGCCCCTGCTCATCCAGCAGAAAGCCGGTCAGGCCCTGGGCGTAGGCGAGCGAGGCCAGCAGGAGGAGCGAGCTCACAGGCAACCCCAGCGCTCGTCGCAGGCGCTCATGGCCTGGCGCAGCTCCGTGGCGCGGCGAAAGACTTCGTCGGAGCGGATGTTCTTCAGCCAGCGCTCGGCGCGGTCGTTGTCGCCGATGCGGAACCAGGCGTAGGCGAGGCCGTAGGCGACGCTGTCCTCGCGCGCCAGCCCGAGGCGCAGGAGCCGGCTCTCCAAGGCCACCGCGCCGTCCCAGTCCTCTGCCTCGATGAGCAGGCCCAGGCGCTGGCGGACCTTGGCCAGGGGGTCGGAGACCTGGCCGTTGCTGCGCAGCGCGGCCTCCAGGTCTCCGGCGCGGCGCCAGGCCTCGGCGGCCTCCAGGTGCAGGGCGGGGTCCAGCTCGGCGGCGCGGAGGAGGAAGCGGGCGGCGTTGCGCGGCTGGTCGGCGTCCAGCGAGACGCGCGCGGCCTGCACGAGCAGATCGCGGTCATCGGCAACCCCGAGCAGGGCCGCCTCGAGGATGGTCAGCGCCTCGCCCGTCTCGCCGCCGCGCCGCAGGGCCTCGCTGATCGCGACGGCGTCGTCCGCGTTCGCGTCGGGGCGACGGATCAGCGCCTCGCCGCGCTCGCGCGCCTCCCGGTACAGGCCGCGGCGAACCAGAAAAAAGACCTGCTGACGCCGCAGCTCCGGCTGTGTTGGGTGCAGCGTGGCGCCCTCCTCGAAGGCGGCCCAGGCGGCGTCCATCCCGCCGCGGCGCTCCTCGGCCTCGGCGCGGATCAGCCAGGAGCCGGGGATGGAGCGCCCGACCTCTCCGGCGCGATCCAAGGCGGCGACCGTCCCCGCCGCGTCGCCGGCCTGAAGCAGGGCGCGGGCCAGGTTGAGCTCCAGCAGCTCGCGCCCCTCGGTCGCGGTGCTCAGCGCGCGCTGGAAGGCCTCGGCGGCGCGCTCCGCCTGCCGGGACTGGAGCGCCACCAGACCCGTCAGCGACCAGTAGCGGGTCACGTCCACCCCAGGGGCGGACGGGTCGATCTCGGAGAGCACCTGGGTCGCGCGCTCGATGTCGCCCTCGCGCACCAGCATGCCCGCCACGTCCACCCGATCCTCGGCGGGCGGCTTGCGCGCGCGCGGGGCGGCGCCAGCCAGGGTGGCCGCCAGGAGCAGCGCGAGGAGCAGGGCGCGCCGCATCAGTCGAGCTCGAAGCGCAGCGTCTGGCGCACGCGCACGGCCACGGGGGAGCCGTCGTTCTGACCCGGCTCGAAGCTCCAGCGCTGGACGGCCTCCAGCGCGGCCTCCTCGAAGATGCCGGGCGGCGCGGCCTCGACGACGCGCGCGTCCTGCACGCTCCCGTCGATGTCCACGATGAAGCTGACCGTTACCGCGCCGGTGGCGCCGCTCTGGCGGGCGCGGGCCGGGTAGTCGGGCGGCGAGATCTCCATGGGTCGTGGCGCCTGCTGCACCTCGTCCTCGCTCATCACCCGGGCGCCCACCTCGCCCATCAGCGCGGCAGTGGCGGCGCCCATGACGGCCTCGGAGCCGCCCTCCAGCCCGAAGTCCAAGCCGGTGAGGCCCGCCGCCAGCGCCGGCGAGGGCGAGGGCGCCGAGCGCGCCGCCTTCTTGACCGGCGAGCTGCGCTGCTTGCGCGAGGCGCCCGTCTGTTTGCTCTCCGGCGCCATCGCGAGCGTCTCGACGACCGTGGCGACCTCGCGCTCCTTGCCCTTGACCTGGGAATTCATCCCCAGGCTCATGCCGATCACGCCGATGGTGCCGAGCGCGCTGATCCCCAGCGCCCCGAGGTGGCGCAGCACGATCTGTCGGCTACTCCGCATCGGTCACGAGCCCGATGTTCTTCCCGCCCGCGAGCCGGCACTTGTCGATGACCTCGACCAGCTTGTCGGCGGGGACACGGCGGTCGGCCACGACCAGCACGGTCTTGTCCGAGGCCTGGCCCAGCGCGTCGCGCACGCGACTCTGCAACATCCAGGGCCGCACCGGCGTCTCGTTGACGAAGACGTTCATCGACCGATCGATGTAGACACGGGTCGCCTTGGCGTTGGCTGGCGCGCCGCTGCTGGCGCCGGGGCGCTCGATCTGCAGCTCGGCGTCCTTGGCGAAGGTGGTCGTCACCATGAAGAAGATGAGCAGCACCAGGATGCAGTCGATGAGCGGGACCACGTCGATGTGGGGGTCGGTGTGCGCGACCTTGTGTCGTCTCAAGGCTCACCTCGCCAGGCGCCGCCGAGCATCGCCTTGAGCTCCTCGATCTCCAGGCGCAGCTTGTCCTCCTTGTGCCTCAGGAAGCCGCCCATCAGCAGACCGGGCACGGCCACCGCCAGCCCCATCTGCGTCGCGTAGAGCGCCTCGACGATGCCGCCGGCGATCCCCTCGGACGCGGTCGAGGTCGCCGACTGCCCCAGCGAGCCGAAGGTGGAGATGAGGCCCACGACGGTGCCGAGCAGCCCGAGCAGGGGCGCCGCGGCGACCAGGCACTGGATCAGGCCGGTGCCGGCGTGCAGCTCGTCCTCTATGTCACCTAGTTTCTCGTCGAGCTGGCGCTGCGCGACGGGCATGCCGTAGGCGGCGACCAGGGCCGCGCCGCGCCGCGCCGCCTCATCGACGAGCCCGTGGGTGTGGGCGGCGGGCTCCCGCACATAGGCGTGCAGGAGCGCCCTCAAGGTCCGGCCGTCTCCGCGCCGCAGGCGGAGGATGCGCAGGCCGAGCGCGTACCAGAGGATCGCCGCCGTGACGAACAGCGACGGCATGACGATCCCGCCGTAACGCCAGAAGTCGTAGACCTGCAGCGCGAGCCGCTCGATCATGCCTGCTCCGTCGGGCTGTCCGATCCGGGCGCCTTGCGCCTCAGCTCGAGCGCGTTGAGCAGCGTGAGCGCGCCGCGGTCCAGCGTGGTCTTGACGGTGTCGCCCACGCTGGCCAGCACGTTGCCCGCCAGCAGCGTGGGGATGGCGACGGCCAGCCCGAGACCGGTGCAGATCAGCGCCTCGGCGATGCCCGCGCTCATCAGCTTGGGGTTGCCCGTCCCGTGCTCGGTGATGACGTTGAAGGTCGCGATCATGCCGGTGACGGTGCCCAGCAGGCCGAGCAGCGGCGCGCCGGCGGTGATCACGGTGAGCGCCGAGGCGAAGCGGTCGATGCCCGGGGTCTCGCGGAGAATGGACTCGTCTACCACGCGGTCCAGCTCGTCTGGACCGCGGTCGCGCGCCTCCAGCACCGCGCGCAGGGTGCGCGCGACCGGGCCGCCCGTGCGCCCCACCGCCGCCTGCGCCTCGTCCAGCCTGCCCTCGGTCACGCTCGCCGCGACCTGCTCGACCAGGCGCATGCCGCCGCGTCGCGCGAACAGCAGCGTCAGACCGCGGATGATCACCAGCAGCCCGCTGACCATCCCGAGGCCGAACACGATCTGGCCCATGGTGCCGGCCTCGATGAGCAGGGCCTTCAGGCCACCGGACTTCTCGGCCTCTTCCGCCTTCTTCTCGACCTCGTAGAGGAAGACCTCCATGGTCGCGGGCGAAGAATCGGCGGCCAGCGCGCGCGCCGTGCTCTGTCCGAACTCCCGCCGGAGCTGCAGCCGCCCCTCCCCGGCCGGCGCCAGCGCGCCCATCGCCGCGTCCGCGCTGCCCCAGGAGGCGATCTGCCCCCAGGCGTAGACGCGGCCGTTGACCTGGGTGCCGTCGGGGAGGAAGAAGACGTCGTCGCGCCAGCCGGCGGCGGCCCCGCTCTGGGCGCGCTCGACGGCGGCCCGAAAGAGCGGCAGGACCCCGGCCGCCGGGTCGGCGGGCGGCGTCAGACCGAGGGTCTCGCTGCCCTGGTTCACCGTGGTGGTGAGCAGGATGTTCGCGTCGTCCATGGCCGCGGTCTCGCGCTCCAGGGCCTCGAAGGCGTCCTCGGCCTGGTCGGCGGCGCGCGTGATCGCGACGAGCTGCGCCTGCAGGCGCTCCAGCTCGCGATCGGCCTGGCTGATGCGGCCGCGGGCCTCCTCGTCCAGCTCCGCCTGGCGCTTCTCCAGCTCGGCGCGCTCGGCGTTCAGATAGGCGTACTCTTTCTGGTACGCCGCCTCGAGGCTGTTGGGGGTCTGGGCCAACGCCAGGCTCATCCAGAGCAACACGGTCACGGCGACCTCGCCAGCAGCGGGTTGGGCAGGATGAAGGCGCCGCTGCGCACGCCGTGCCGCAGCTTCTCGAACAGGCTCTCGACGGCCTTCTGATCGTCGCGGCTGGTAAACGCCTGCCAGCGCCAGCCCTCACCCTCGCGCACCGCGGAGCCCGTCACGCCGCCGTCGGTGCGGAAGTAGATCCCGACCATCCCCAGGCGCGCGACGTCGGCCAGCACCTCGCCGTCCGAGAGCTGGACGATCTGACGGTCCATGCCCACCTCGCGGCAGAGCCGCAGCTCATCCTCCATGAACGCCCAGAGTCGGGCGATGCCCGTCTCCGCGGTGATGTCCCCGGCGTCCAGCTGTCTCAGCAGGTTGTCCAGCTCGGCCAGGCGGTCGGCCTTGCGGAAGGGCAGCCCACGCTCGACCTCGGCGCGCACGGCCGCCAGGGACTCCCGCAGCGCGGGGCCGAGGGTCTCGCCGCTCGTGTCGTGCGCGGCCAGCTCCTCCCGGCGGCTGGCGGCCTCACCCTCGATCTGGGCGAGGCGCAGCTCTTCGCGGCGAATCGCCACCTCGATCTCCATCTTCTGCGCCTCGATCGCCTTCAGGCGACCGCGGAGCTCCTCCTTGGCGAGCCCCAGCTCATGGGAGCGGGCCTCGACGTCCTGGCGAAGCCGGGCCAGCTCCGCCGCGCGTGAGTCGATGGTGTCGGCCGCGACCAGCCCCCCGCACAGGGCGAGGAGCAGGGCGGCGCGGAGGTGGCGCGTGTGCATGTGACCTCAGTTGGCGTCGTAGCTGGTCCAGCCGTCGGTCCAGTCGGTGCTGGCGTCGAAGGCGCCGACGTAGTCCACGCTGGTGAAGAAGCTGTCCGAGGGGGTGGTGCCGGCCCCGAGCAGGGCGCTGCTGCCGGAGGGGCGCAGGTCGGGGGTGGCGCCGGCGGCGTCGGTCAGGCCGAGATCAGAGAGGAGCTGGTTCGACGCGTCGGCCTCGAAGACGCCCTCCTCCGTGCCCGTCTCGTCCTCCTCCGGGTCCTCCTCGTAGGGGTTCGCGCAGGCCAGCGCCGACGAGGTGATCAACGCGGCGCCCGTGGCGTAGAAGTCGAAGGTCGCCTGATCGCGGATGGCGAGGCAGCCGGCCGAGAAGCCGGCGGCGGCGAGGGCGTAGACCTTGGGCGAGGAGCCGCGGCGGGTGACGAGGCCGAAGTTGTCGTCGTCGATGCCCTCGTTCCCGATCAGGGTCAGGTTGGAGACCCAGGGGCTGGAGACCGGGCTGGCCGTGTTGTCGTCCTCGTTGTTGTCCGTCTCCATCCCGTGGTTTCCGGCGTCGGAGGCCTGAACCACGGCCGCGAACTGGATCTTGCCCTGGTAGCCCAGATCCCAGTCGATCGCGTCGTCGCCGGGGTGCGTGATCAGCAGGTGCTTGACCTGGGCCGCGCCGCCGAAGAACTCGATACCGTCATCCAGATTGCGGTGAACCTGGATATACTCCAGCGTCGTGCCGCTGCCGACGCCCTGGAGGCTCAGGCCGTTGATCTCGTTGTCCGGGCTGATCTCCGTGCCGCCGAACTCGATGCGCACGTACTTCAAGGTGCCGCTGCTGTCGCTGTTGTCGTCGCCGCCGTAGACGCCGGTGCCGCCCTCGCCCTCGGCCTCGCAGGGGCTCGCGCCGTCGGAGCAGGCGTTGAGCAGGCCCTTTCCGTTGAGCACCACGCCGCCCCAGTCGCCGCGGGCGCGGCTGCCGACCGCCTGGTCGGAGGTGAAGACGACGGGCGCCGTCGCCGTGCCGACCGCGTTGATCTTCGCGCCGCGCGTGACGACCAGGAAGCCGTTGGTGGCGCTCTCGCCGTAGATCGTCGTGCCCGCCTCGATGGTCAGCGTGACGTCCGAGCTGTCGTCGCCCACGGAGACCGCGCTGCGCAGCAGCCAGGCCTTGTCCGCGGTCAGCGTCGTGTTCTCGAGGATGGCGCCCTCCAGCACGCAGGCGCCGTTCTCTTCGACGCACGCCGCGGCGCTGGTGTCTCCACCGCCCGAGTCGTCGGTGTTCTCCTTGTCTTTGCAGGCGGCGAGCAGGGGCAGGCAGAGAAAGAGGACACTGTGGCGCATCGGTACACCCGAATCCTCGGGGAAGGGCGGTGGGTCCGCGTTCCGAGGGGCGTAGGTTTATGGGCGGCACGTGTCGGTTCCGTGGCGGAGGAGCAAGGAGTGTGTGGCCATTCGGTGACGCACCTCGATGCGCAAAAGACACGGTCCTGTCATGAAAGCCGGCAGAACCCCCTCCCCCCTCCGTGGGGGAGGTGCCCCCGAAGGGGGCGGTGGGGGG
>CAZKWG010000191.1:0-11365 GCA_964556105.1 uncultured Enterobacterales bacterium
GTGTCGGTGTCCGTGTCGGTGTCGGTGTCCGTGTCGGTGTCCGTGTCGGTGTCCGTGTCGGTGTCCCCTTCCCCGGTCTCGCCCGTATCGACCTCAGGCCAGTCGGCGGTCAGATCGGTCTCCGACGAGGTCGGGTAGACGATGTCTTTGTCCCCGCAGCTCAGAAGAAGGGTCAGGGTAGCCAGGCTCGCGCGTCTCATCTCGGGACTCCTCGGCATTGCTCGGCCCAGAAGATGCCGGATCCGAGCGACGCGGTCAAGTCCCGCGTACACCAGAGCCCGTCTTCCTCCGCGCGGGGGCCTGCCGGGCGGGCGCCCCTCCGACGCCAGAGACCTCGAGCACGCTGCGAAGCTCGGCGTCCGCGCTCCCGATCTCGACGTCCAGGTTTCGTAGACGGGCGGCGATGTCGGCGATGTCCACCTCGATGACGGCGATCTGCTGCTGCGAGGCGTCGTCGGCGTCGCGGTCGACGAGATTGGAGACGCGGCTGGAGAGCGCGCGCCGGGCGGCGATGGCGCGCTGGCGGTCGAGCTGGCCGAGGTGCGCCTCGGCGCGGGTCGCGCAGTCGGCGCGCAGCCGATCGATCTGGCTGAGTCGCCCCTGAAGCTCGTCGAGCTGGCGCTGAAGGCGCGCGGTCTCGGCGTCCTCCTCCGCGCGACCGAGGCTCTGGTTCGCCTCACGGATGCGCGCCATCAACCCGCGCAGCTCGCGAACGCGCGCCTCTCCCGCGCCGCGCGCGGCGTCCAGATCCATGAGGCGGTGGTTGAGGTAGACCGCGTGCGGGGTGCTCTCGATCACCCGATCGCCCAGCGCCGAGACCCAGGTGTGCTCGAGGAAGGACTGCACCGCCAAGGCCAGCGCTCGCCGGGCGGCGGCGAGCTGCTCGCGGCCGACCTTCGCGCGCGGGCTGAACTGGGTCCAGAACGTCTTGACGCCGTAGACCGTGAAGCCCATGGCCAGCAGCGGCCGCAGCTCCGCAGGGGCGAAGGCGGTCACCATGCCCGCCAGGCAGAGGGCCACCACGACCGCGTCCGCGTCACGTTTGGGGATGGTCCCTCCCTCTTCGGCCTCCTGACCGAGGCGCTGCTCCAGCGCGTGAACCTCGGCGAGGCGCTCGCGGATGGCGCGAAGCTGGGCGCTCAAGGAGGGCGGCGCGTCCTGGCTCGGATCCTCCACCAGGCTGAGCAGGTGCGCGTCCCGCAGCGCGCGCTCCCAGACCTCAGCGCGGATCCGCACCCAGCCCTCCTCGCCCACGCCGCGCTGGCCGACGACCTGGGCGAGCATGCTCGTCTCGACCACGACGCGAGGGACGTCCGCGCGCGCGCTGGCGTCCAGCTCCTGGGCGCCGTCCCGCAGCCCGAAGGTCCGAGATGGCGGCAGGACAAACGGCGACCTGGACGGGGTGTCGCTGTGCTGGGAGGACATGCGCGCTCCAGAGGAAGGACCGGAATCCTGTTCAGTGTAGCCCACGCGCTGCGTCACGCGCGCGAGCGCGAGCGTGCGACTGGAGCGTGCGTCGACGCCTCGAGCGGTGTACATCCTCCTGTCAAGCTGAGGGTCTCAGATGTACGTGCTCGGGCTTTCGTGCTTCTACCATGACGCCGCCGCCTGCCTGCTCCATGACGGCGTCCCCGTCGCCGCCGCGAGCGAAGAGGCGTTCACCCGCAAGAAGCACGACTCTTCCTTCCCCATCCACGCTATCCGATACGTGCTCGCGCAGGCGGGCATCGACATCGACAAGGTGGCGCTGGTCGGCTTCTACGACAAGCCCATGGTGAAGTTCGAGCGCCTGCTCATCAGCCATGTCGCGACCTTCCCGAAGAGCTTTCCTCAGTTCGTCAAGGGCATGCCGAGCTGGCTCGGCACCAAGCTGCGCTTGGA
Organism: uncultured Enterobacterales bacterium; assembly: GCA_964556105.1. Classification (GTDB taxonomy): domain Bacteria; phylum Myxococcota_A; class UBA796; order UBA796; family CAZKWG01; genus CAZKWG01. The sequence goes on from CAZKWG010000191.1 coordinate 1,882, forward strand.
TAAGGTGCTCGCCGATCGCCTCTCCTACAAGGGGCCGATCGTCTATGGTCAGCACCACCTGAGCCACGCCGCCAGCGCGTTCTACGCCTCGGGCTGGCCCGAGGCCTCCGTGCTGACCGTAGACGGGGTCGGAGAGTGGTCCACCGCGAGCTGGGGCGTGGGCCGCGGGGGCAAGATCGAGCTGACCGGCGAGATCCGCTTCCCGCACTCCGTCGGTCTGCTCTACTCGGCGATGACCTATTATCTCGGCTTCAAGGTCAACTCTGCCGAGTACAAGGTCATGGGCCTCGCCCCCTATGGCGAGCCCCGCTACGTCGATCGCATCAAGCAGCTCATCAGCATCGCGCCGGACGGCACCTTCCGGCTGGACATGCGCTACTTCGACTTCACGCACGGCATGCGCATGTACAACGAGGGCTTCGAGAAGGTCATGGGCGAGCCGACGCGGCCGCTCGAGACCGGCGAGATGACCCAGTTCCACAAGGACGTGGCGCGCTCGCTTCAGGAGGTGGTCAACGAGGTGATGATCAAGCTGGCCACGAAGGTCGTGAAGGAGACGGGCCTGCCGCGCCTGTGCCTGGCGGGCGGCGTGGCGCTGAACTGCGTGGCCAACGGCGAGCTGCTTCGGCACGCTCCGGTCGAGGACGTCTTCGTGCAGCCGGCAGCCGGAGACGCGGGCGGGGCGATGGGCGTGGCGCTCTGGGCGTGGCACGACCTGCTGGACAAGCCGCGGGTCTGGAAGCTCGACGACGCCTATCTGGGGCCGGGCTACAGCGAGGACGAGATCCGGCAGGCCCTCGACGCCTGCGGCGCCGTGTACCGGCGCCTGGACCGGGAGCCGCTGCTGGAGGCGGTCGCCGATCTCATCGACCAGGCGCAGGTGGTCGGCTGGTACCAGGGGCGCCTGGAGTGGGGGCCGCGCGCCCTCGGCCACCGCAGCATCCTGGGCGACGCACGCCACCCGGAGATGCGCGAGATCATCAACCGGAAGATCAAGATGCGCGAAGGTTTCCGGCCCTTTGCGCCCACGGTGCTCGAGGAGCACTGCTCCAAATACTTTGAGCTTGATCGACCCTCGCCCTACATGCTGCTCGTCGCGCAGGTGCGCCCGGAGCACCGCAACCTCCCGGCCATCACCCACGTGGACAATTCCGCGCGCATCCAGACGATCAACCGTCAGCAGGACGCGCTCTACTACGACCTCATCGACACCTTCCGCAAGAAGACCGGCTGCTCGGTCATCATCAACACCAGCATGAACGTGCGCGGCGAGCCGATCGTCAACACGCCGGACGAGGCGTACAAGTGCTTCATGCGCACGGACATGGACGTTCTGGCGGCGGGCCCGTTCCTGATGCAGAAGAAGGATCAGCCTGGAATGACGTTGAAGAGCGCGAAGGACGAGTTCGGTCTGGATTAGCTGGTGGGGCCCACGCGGACCCTGTATACTTCTCCCTGAGGTGCACCATGCGCTGGATGTTTCCCTTCCTCGCCCTCGCCGCGGGCTGTGACGTCGCGGAGGTGGACATGCCCTTCGACGACGACGCCGACGGGCTCATGAGCAACGAAGAGGAGGCCCTCGGGACCGACCCGCTGGACCCGGACTCGGACAGCGACGGGTGGATGGACGGCGAGGAGGCGGACAGCTACACCGACGCCCTCGACGCCGACGACCACCCGTACACGGGCGGCTGGGAGATCGACGCCTGCCGCGCCCAGATGGACGACGAGGGCACCGGCACCGCGGTGGGCGACGTGGCCCCGAACTTCGCCCTGACGGACCAGTACGGCGACACGCTGCGCCTGCACGACTTCTGTGGAAAAGCCGTGGAGATCGTCTCCGCGGCCTTCTGGTGAGGCAGCTGCGTGGCGGAAGCCCCAGAGCTGGAAGCTCTGTACCAGGAATACAAGGACCGCGGATACATCGTCATCACCCTGCTGGGTGAGAACAACAGCGGCGGCGCGCCCACCACCGACGAGCTCCAGGAGTGGGCGGCCTCCTATGGCAGCACGCACCCGCTCGTCTCGGACGCCGGCTTCGGGTATGGCTGGAACTTCATGAGCGGCGCGCTGCCCTCCCAGACGTTGATGGGACCGGGCGCCGTGCTCGTGCAGATCGATCAGTACGGACTGGGCGGTTCCGACATCGAAGAAGTGCTGCCCGACTGACGGGTCAGGCACTTTCTGGCGCAAACGGGTCGCGCACGGGCTAAGCTGGCGCGACCCACGGGGAGGCTCGACGGTGCCTTTGGCTCGCCTGCTGCTCTTCTTCTTCTGCGTGCTGTTCCCTACCGCCGCCCTCGCGGGCGCCGTCTCCGTGTTGCCGGGCCCCCCGGTGGTCGCGGACGGGAAGTCCACAGCCACCGTGCGCATCTACGCGCCCGGCATTCAGGGCACCGACAAGGTGCGCGTCAGCTCTGCCGAGGGGCGCATGGGCGCCGCGGAGATCGGCGCGGACGGTGTGATCACCGTCACGCTGCTCCCTCCGCAGCTCAAGGCGCCCAAGGATCTCCCGCTGAGCGTGAAGATCCAGGGGGCGGTGCTGCGCGTGGACGAGATCGTCTCGGTCCCGCTGGTGCCCCCTTATGCCGGCACCCTGAAGGTGACCTTCGATCCGCCTGAGTTCGTGGCGGGGAACACCGGCGTGCTGGTCCGCGTGACCCCGGACGCCAGCACCCCGCAGTCCGCCGAGGCCCGCCGCATGCTGGGCACGACCAGCCTGGGCAGCCTGGACGCCTTCGTGGCCGCCGGCGACGGGACCTATGTCGCCCGCTGGACGCCCCCTGCGGGCCTGACGAAGAGCCGCACGGCCATCATCGCCGTCGGCGACGCCGCGGCTCCCGACAAGGTCGTCGGCTGGGCCGCGCTGCCCGTGCTGGTGAAGCAGAGCGTCACGCTGAACGCGCCGCCCCAGAGCAGCAACCTGCTCTTCGTCGGCGACCGCCAGTACGGCCCCTTGCCGGCGAGCCCGGCGGGGACGGTGGCCTTCGACGTCGAGCTCCATCCCGCCAAGACCAGCGCCCGCCTGCAGTCCATCGGGCCGGGCTCGGCCCGCCAGGAGAACCCGGTCGACCTGCCGGTGGACGACTACGGGCGCGTGAGCTTCTTCCCGGTCCCCTCGGTGCTCCCCGCCGACCCGGACGCGAAGCTCACCGTCTACTTCGCCGCGACGAAGCGCTCCGGCGAGCCGCTGACCAACGCGCCGGCCACGGTGCGCGCCTCGGCGGGCCTCATCACCCAGCCCACCCCCGCGGGGAAGCCGGGGATCTACCAGGCGACCTTCACCCCCACCGAGCAGCCCTCCGACGTCATCCTCACGGTCGAGCTCGAGGGGAGCAAGGCCGAGGCGAAGCTGCGGGTCGTGCCCGCGCTGCCCTCCGTCAGCCTCTCGGCCGAGCCCGAGGAGCTGCCCAAGAACGTGACCAGCACGACGATCACCGCCCGCGTGAAGGACGCGCGCGGCAGCGGCATCGTCGGGCGCGCGCCGGAGCTGGCCATCAACGGCGGCAAGGCGCTCGGCAAAGCCACGGACAACAAGGACGGCAGCTACACCACCCGCGTCGGGTTGACCAGCAAGGACGGCTACATGCTGATCACCGCGGATCCGCCGATCGAGGCCTCCGGCCTCGCCGTGACGCGGCTGGTGATGTGGGCGGCGCGCGGCGCCATCCCGGCCAACGGCGCGGAGACGATGGCCGTCACGGTCGCGGCGCTGGACGCCTTCGGGATGCCCGTCGCGGGCGTGAAGCTGAAGCTGGCGGTGCCCGTCGGCGACGGCACGCTCCCGCCCGAGGCCACGACCAACAGCAAGGGCCTGGCCCGCGTCACCTATCGTGGGGGCGCCCAGCCTGGCCCCGTCACGCTGCGCGCCGATGGCGCCGGCCTCTGGACCCAGACCCTCGTCTTCCAGCAGGGTCCGGGCGCGCTCGCCCCCGCGCCGGTGCCCTCGGGCTCGCCGGAGTACGTCAGCGCGCTGATGGCCTGGCAGTCCGCCGCCCCCGCCCTGGTCGTCTCCAAGGAGGGCACGGTGCCGGTGGCCAAGGCCGGCCCCCCCGCGGTCGTCACGATGAGCACCGTCCCGCCCTACACCACGCCCGGGGCGGCGATCCTCGTGGTCGTGCGCGTGTCCGACGCCGCCGGCCTCGCCTCGCTGAAGCAGAAGCTGACGGCCACCACCAGCCTGGGCAAGGTGGGCGCCATCACCGACAACGGGGATGGCTCCTACTCTTTCCCGGTCCAGCTCCCCGCCGGCCAGGACGGCCCCGTGACCATCGGGGTCGGCGCGGGCACGGCTCAGGGCAGCGTGGTCCTGCCCACCCTCGCCACCCTTGGCGCCACCCAGCCGCAGCAGCCGACGGCCTACGATCCGAGCTCACAGAACGCCGGCGTCCTCGGCACGCTGAAAGACCCGAGCTCGCCCCGCAAGCCGATCCCGCCGAAGGCCAACCGGCAGATCATGCCCTTGGACACCCGCTGGGCGCGCCTGGATCTGTCGATCGGCACCGTGGCCCGCAAGTACGAGCAGGAGCTGCCCGACGCTCCCGACGTCACCGACGTCGTCGAGGAGGCGGAATTCGAGACCAACGCCGTCTTCGGCGCCCCTGGCCTGGACGTGGGCGTGCTGCTCTGGCCGGGCAACAACGCCGTCGGCCTGGATCTGGACTTCCGCGGCTACACCGACCGGGTGGACGTGGGCGGCGAGCGCTACGCGCAGCTCGGGTGGAGCTTCCACGCCAGCGGGCGTTACCGCGGCGACATCCCCGTGGGCGGCCTGAAGTGGTACGGCATGGGCGGCGTACACCGCTTCAACGCCCTGGTCTTCCGCTACGCCGACGACGCCAAGACGCAGGCGGAGCTGCTGACCAAGGGGCTGTGGGGCGCGCGCCTCGGCGGCGGGATCATCTACGAGAAGAACCCCATCTACGTGGACCTCCAGCTCGCGGAGACCTTCGCCCCCTGGCCCGTGGACACCTTCCTGGGCCTGGAGTTCGGCTACGACCTCTCCAACCAGCTCAGCGTCCGCGCCAGCTACGGCATGGACCTGCGCTCGATGACCTTCGCCGTCGGCGAAGGCGAGGAGATGGTCGAGGTCAAGGTCAAGGACCAGGAGCGCCCGATCATGGTGGGCGTGGGCTACGTCTTCTAGTTTATTCGACGCCGCTCAGCGGAAGACGCCCCAGATGAAGGCGCCCGCGACGTCGGTGCAGTCGGCCTCGGTGTACTCCCAGGCCGCCACCGCGTACGCGTTCAGCGCCTCCCCCGAGACCGTGATCAGCAGGTCCTCGACCGGCCTGGCGGAGCGCTCGGCGTCGCCGGCGAAGAGGATCTCCGTGGCCGCCGTGGCGCCGCACTCCGTGTTGCCGCCGCCGACGACCTCGCCCGCGCTGACCGTGAGACCGGGAACAGCGCCAGGCTCCAAGGCCGGTCCCCAGGTGCCCACCTCGAGGGCGGCGATGACCGAGTCGTTGTCCTGAAGGACGAAGCCGGAGGCGGACCCGAAGGACTCCACCGAGACGAAGTGCAGGTAGACGTCGTCGCCCGAGACCACGTCCAGCTTGCGCGTGATGTCCTTGCCGTCCGCGTCCGTGACGCCATAGCCGAGCTCATAGATCCCGCCGTCGTCGCCCAGGATGGTCAGGACGCGCGAGACCGCGCCGCAGGGGTGGAGGTTGCCCGTCAACGTGCCGGCGTCGTCGTCGTAGACCTGGCCCGTCAGATCGATGGACTCGGTCTCGGCTCCGGCCGTGGCGGCGTCGCCCAGCTCCAGGCAGGCCGTCGCCGTGCCCACGTCATAGTCGGCGTAGATCGGCCCGCCATCCTTGTCGGAGCAGGCCACCATCAGGAGCAGGGGGAACACGCGCGTCATCTCGGCACCTCCAGCCGGGACCTTATCCGGCCGCTCCGGTGCGCCGCCCGACGCCGCTCAGAATCCCATGCCCCCGAGCAGCGCCGCCTCGTCCTGGGCCGGAGGCCGCCCCACCTGGCGCAGCAGCATGCCCGGCTCGTCGGTGAACATGCCGTCCACGCTGAGCAGGCGCGCCAGGCCCATCTGCCAGGCCTTGTTCACCGTGTAGGGGTGCACCAGCAGGCCCGCCCGGTGCGCCGCGCCGACCCGCCAGGGGAAGACCTGCGTGCCCACCGGGCCGATGCCCGCGCCGAGCTCGCGGGCGACCGCGACCCACGCGCCGAAGGGGCGCTCGTCGAACATCTTCTGGCTGATCAGCAGCACCCGCGGGACGCCCGGCGCCAGCGCCTCGAGGGTCTCGAGGCTGTCCACGGAGAAGGACTGGAAGAGGACGCGCCCGCGGTCCGCGGCGGCCCCGTCGAGCCAGCCGCCCGCGCGCAGCGCGTCGACGAGATCCGCCTCGATCCCGGGGAAGAGCTGCGGCTCCTTCGTCTCGATGTAAAGGCCGGGCCCCCTGCCCCCCCGACCGGCGCCTCCCGCCTGCGCGACGGCGAGGATCTCGTCAAGGCGCGCGATCCTCACGCCGGCGAAGCCTGCCCTGGCCCGCTCCGGCCGCGCGGCGTTGAACCAGGAGCCGGCGTCCAGCTGCGCGAGCTCCTCCCAGGTGAAGCGGTCGAGGCTCTGCCCCTCGCGCCCCGGGAAGACCTTCGCCGCGTCGGTGGTGCGCGCCACGCTGTCGTCGTGGAAGGCCACCAGCACGCCGTCCGCGCTGCGCTGCAGGTCCAGCTCCAGGTAGTCGGCCCCCAGCGCCGCGGCGAGCCGATAGGCCGGCACCGTCTCCTCGGGCGCGTGCCCGCTCGCCCCCCGGTGCGCGACCACCGCCAGACGCGGCACGCCTGCGCCCGCCGACACCGCCCGCCCCGTCCAGGGCTGGCCGAGGGCCACGACCAGCAGGAGCAGCGCGCAGAGCAGCGCGAGCGCGACCATCCCCCTCGAAACGACGGCGCGGATCATGGCACACCTCGCCAGAGCCCTCTCCTTAGCAGATCCCGCGCGGCGGTGCCTTGTGGAGCGGAACCGGACGCGCGTAGGATGCTCGCGTGCTCCCGACCCTGCGCGCGCTCGACCCCGCGACCCCAGGTGCGCCGCCGCTGCGGACGCCGGAGCAGGCGCGCCGCTGGGAGAGCTTTCTGGCCTCCGCGGCCCGCCAGAGCGATCCCCTCACCTCGCTGATCATCGAGGGAGAAGGCTCCGTCCTCGGCTGGGCGCGCATGGATCGCCTGACCGAGCGCTGGTACTGCCTGCTCGACCTCGTCCTGCTGCCCGAGCTGGAGCGGGAGGCGCTGGGCCGGTCCACGCTGAGCGCCCTCCCCCTGCTCTTCGCGGGCTCACGCCTCGAGGCGGCGACCTGGGCGCGCCACTCCGACCCCGAGCTCCAGCGCATCGTCAGCGGCCCCCTGGAGGGTGGGCGCTTCGCGCTCTACGTGGAGAAGCTCTACGTCCGGCGCACGCTCACCGAGTTCCAGAGCCCCTACCAGGATCCATTCGCCCTGGTCTCGCTCTCCGACGCCGGGGAGGACGCCTTCGTGGACGCGCTCGGCGAGGCGATGGCGGCGAGCCCGGCCCGCGACCTCCACCCCGAGCGACCGCGGGAGGAGTTCCTGGAGATGCGGGCCTTGGAGGCCGAGACCCACGACCCGGAGCGCTGGTCGATCGCGCTCATGGACGGCGAGCCCGCCGGCGTGATCCTCGCCAACCGCTTCCCGCTGGACGACGAGGGCACGTTCACCTTCATCGGCGTCTCCCGCCGCTTTCGTGGGCGCGGCCTGGGCGCCGTCCTGCACGCCCGCGGCCTGGAGGTCCTGCGAGAGATGGGCGTTCACCGCTACCTCTGCTCGACCGACCTGCACAACACCCCGATGCTGCGCACCTACGCCCGCCACGGCTGCCAGCCCTTCGACATCCGACGCCAGTATCTGTGGACCCCGGACGAGCCCGTGATCCTCGGGTAGACTGGCGGGAGGAGTCCGCCATGCCACCGCGCTCTCGCCTCGCCCTCGCCCTCGCCCTCGCCCTTGGTCTCCTCGCCTGCGAGCCCACCAAGGACCCGACCGAGACCCAGCTCCCCGAGGAGACCTCCGCCCCCGAGGAGACGGGAGAGACGGGCGAGCCCGGCGGCGAGACGGCCGAGACCGCCCACACCGGCGAGACCGCCCACACCGGCGAGCCCAGCCCCTGGCCGCTCACGGTCTGCGACGCGCCGCGCGCCTGGGAGGAGGGCGAGACCGGCACCGGCGTCAAGGACCTGGCCGGCGACTTCACCCTCCCCACCGCGCGCGGCGACTGGACCTTCTCCGAGCGCTGGAGCGGCTGCGAGAGCTACCTCTTCGTCATCGCCTCCGGCAGCGACTACGCCGACGATCTCTGGGGCAGCGCGCTCGACGACTTCCTGACCCGCGCGCCCAGCGAGATCCAGGTCTTCTTCCTCTCCGACCGGCGCGACGAGGCGGACGTCGCCGACGATCTGGCCGCCATCCAGGCGAGCCTGGACGAGGCGCTGAGCGCGGTCGAGCCCGCCGTCGCCGAGGCCTGGGAGGGGCGCTTCCACCTCGTCAGCGTCCCCGTCAGCGACCTCGACGGCTGGGTGGCCGAGATGGTCAACCAGAGCTGGAGCGCCACCCACTTCGCCATCGATCGCGCCCAGCGCCTGCGCAGCATCGGCATGCTCTACAACCTCTCCCGCAGCACGCCGAAGTTCAAGTACCTGGCCAATGAGCCCGTCTATTACGCGTTCGAGGCCGAGCGCGAGGCCATCCTCGAGGCCGACGGCGCCACCGTGATCCCCGTCTGGGACAGCGTCGAGATGGGCGATCCGGGCTGGGCGGGCCTGTCCACCACGGCCGACGTGGCCCTGCCCGACGCCGAGACCATGGCCGGCTTCGACACGCTCAAGATCGACCTGAGCATGGACTGCGCCGATCACCTGGACGAGAGCTGCCCCCCCTGGGACTACCTGGTCAACCTCTACCTCTGCGACGAGGACGACCCCGAGAGCTGCGGCACCGAGATCGGCCGCTTCGTCACGACCTACTGGCGCGAAGGGCGCTACGTCGTCGACGCCAGCCATGCCCTCCCGCTGCTGCAGAGCGGCGGCACGCGGCGCCTCCGCTTCTATACGACCCAGACCTATCTGGTCAGCATGGACCTGCGCCTCTCCGCGTCGGGCAGCGGCCTCGTGGCCTCGCAGGCCGAGTACCTGTTCAGCGGCGGCACCTTCGACGCCAGCTACAACGACCTGTTCGCGCCCGCGACCATCACCATCCCGTCGGACGCCCGCAAGGTCGAGCTGGTCGCCACCATCTCCGGCCACGGCTGGGGCGGGGACACGGAGAACTGCGCGGAGTTCTGCAACCACACGCACCATTTCATCGTCAACGGCGACGCCTACATCAAGGAGCACCCCGAGGCCGGCGAGGCCACCGAAGATGGCGGGTTTCGGATCAACCGCATTCCCCGCGCGCATGGCGATCATATTCACATAGGCGCCGCCGCCGTGCGCGCCGCGGACGCCACCGGCCT
>CAZKWG010000192.1:0-11320 GCA_964556105.1 uncultured Enterobacterales bacterium
GGCCCCGCGGTCGCCGACCCCGCGGTCGCCGCTCCCGAGGCCGAGAAGAGCGCCCTCGACGCGCCCTCGACCGCCGGCGTGAACACGGCGCTCCCCTCCGCGGCCAACGCCAACCCCACCACCGCCCCGGACGTGAGCCCCGACTCGGCGTCGGCGGCCTCGACCATGGGCACGACCGCGGCTGGGATGGGGCAGGTCCCCGGCCAGGCCAGCGCTCAGAAGGCCAGCGAGGTCGCGCCGCAGATCCCCGCCGCCCAGGCCGGCGCAGCGGCGTCCTGGCAGGGTTTCGCCGCCGCGCAGGCCAGTCAGCAGGCCGGCGCCGCCGGTGTGCAGTCCAACGCGAGCGCCGGCGGAGCCCAGGGCGCGGGCGAGATGGCCGGCGCCCAGGCCAGGGCCAGCGCGCGCGCCAGCGCCGATCTGACCCAGGGCGCGAACATGCCGCCGCCCGAGGCGCTGACCAGCGGCACCCCCGCCAACGTGGCGGCCCCGGCGGCCCAGGCCGAGTCGGCGATGGTCAACGAGGTCCTGCCCTCGGGCCCGACCCCGATCCAGACGCCTCCCTCAGCGATCGCGGCGATGTCCACCGCCAGCGCCGACCTGCGCGCCCAGGCGGCCCAGGCCCAGGATCCGACGGCCACCTTCGGCCCCCTGGTCAACGCCCAGCTCCCCGACGCGGGGCTCGAGGTGCCCGGCTTCGAGGACGCGGTCGGACCGGGCGCCACGCAGCTCGACCCGGTGGTGGCCAACGCGGAGCTCCCCGCGCCGCAGGTGGCGAGCGGCGGCCAGAGCATGGCGCCTGCCCGCGGCGGCGGCGGCGGCGGCGGTGGCGGCGGCGGCGGCGGCGGCGGCGGTGGCGGGATCCCCGGCCCCCAGGCCATGGGCCAGATCCAGCAGGAGGTCGGTCAGAAGACCGGCGAGCAGACCACGAAATGGCAGGACGAGATCGGCGACAAGTTCAGCGACAACGCGAAGCAGTCGCACGGCGAGGCCGTGGACGGCGCGCAGGCGGAGTACAGCGGCGCCGAGAGCGAGGCCGCGCAGGCCGAGGCCACCTATGACGCCAGCCGACCCGCGGTGGACCCGGCGGCCCAGCTCGCCGTCGCCCAGGGCGCCCACGCCCGCGCTCAGGCCGACGCCGACGCCGCCATCGCCGGCCTGGAGAGCGGTGATGCCGCCGCCCAGGCCGCCTATCAGAGCGAGACCTCCGCCGCGGACGCCAGCTATCAGGGATCCTTGAGCAGCGCACAGACCGGCCACGACGCCAGCGTCTCGGGCGCCACCAGCGGCTACGAGGCCAGCTACAGCCAGGCCCAGGCCGACCAGCAGGCGGGCCAGCAGGCCGCCCTCGCCGACCAGCAGTCCAGCCAGCAGGCGGCGCAGCAGGCCGCCCAGGCCGCCTACCAGTCCGAGCAGCAGGGCTATGAGGCCGGCGTCCAGGCCGAGCAGACCAGCCACCAGAGCCAGGTCAGCCAGGCCGAGGCGCAGACCGAGGCCCAGAAGGCCGCGGCTCAGGCCAGCTTCGACGCCCAGCAGGCCGCGAAGCAGGCGGAGGGCGACGCCTTCGTGGCGAGCGAGAACGCGCGCGGCCAGTCCGAGGTGGCGGCGAAGCAGTCCGAGGGCCAGAGCCAGGTCGACGCGAAGCTGGCGGAGGGCCAGGCCAACTACTCCGCGGAGATCGCCGCGGGCAATACGCAGGCCGCCGCCGAGCAGGCCGCCGCCGAGGCGGAGTGCGCGGCCAAGAAGGCGGAAGCCGAGCAGGAGAAGGGCTTCTTCGAGAAGGTCGGCGACTGGGTGGCGAGCGCCTGGAACGCTGTCTGCAACTGGGTCGCCGCCCGCCTGGAGGAGGCGCGCGCCGCGATCAACGCCATCCTCGACGCCGCCCGCGCCGCCGCTCAGGCCGCCCTCGACGCCGCCCGCTCGGCCGCCCAGGCGATCCTGCAGGCCGTCACGGACGCCATCCACGCGATCATCTCCGCCGTGGCGGACGCCATCCGCGCCTTCATCTCCGCCATCGCCGACGCCATCAAGGCGCTGGCGGCGGCGCTGGTCGAGGCGATCAACGCCGCCATCCAGGCGCTGACCACCCTGGTGAACGGCCTCATCGAGGCCTTCCAGGCCGCCGTCAACGCGCTGGTCCAGGGCCTGATCGCCGCCATTGCGCTCATCGACCAGGACCTGGCCAACCAGCTCCAGCAGGCGGCCGACCGCTACCTCGAGCAGTTCAACAACCTCTGCGACCAGGCCCAGGCCGCCATCGAGACGGCCAGCCAGGAGCTCCAGGCGGCCGTCCAGAGCGCCGGCGACACCTTCATCGCCGCCGTCAGCGCCGCCGAGGACACGCTGATCTCCGCCATCGACGCCGCGGAGCAGACCCTCCACGACACCGCCGACGCCCTGCACGAGGCCGCCAGCGCCGCGGTGGACGCCGCCTTCGACATGGCCGAGAGCGCCGTCAACGCCGCCTTCGACCTGGCGCAGAACGCGGTGAACGAGTGGTTCGACCAGCAGATCGCCGCGGTTCGCGCCGTGCAGGAGTTCGTCAACGAGAAGATCCACCAGGTCGCCAGCGCGCTGCAGGCCGCCAGCGACTGGGTCGGCGAGCAGTGGGAGAAGGTCAAGAGCGCCATCGGCGAGGCCTTCACCTGGCTGGAGCAGCGCTTCGTCGAGTTCTGGAATTCGCCCTGGCGCGACCTTGTGTTGGGCGCCGTCCTCAGCGCGGTCGCCATCGCCGTCGTCGCCGCCACCGGCGGCCTGGCCCTGCCCCTGGTCATCGGCATCACCGCCGCCGTCACGGGCGGCTCGGCGGCCCTGGTCTACGGCGCGGGCGAGCTCGGCGCCCGAAGAGCCAATGTTGACTTGATGGAGAAAGGCATCCAGACGGCGCCTGGACGCAAGATCGTCGATCCGGTCAGCGGCCAGGAGATCCCCGACCCCACCGATCCGGCCAACGACTGGTATGTCGACACGATGGGCTCGATCAGCCGCAACCCGGACGGCACCATGTCCTACCTGGGCGCCGACGGCAAGCCGGTGACCGTGGATCCGACCGATCCCAACGCGGTCGCGCTGATGGTGCAGAATGGGTTCAAGCGCGGCGAGGACGGCAAGCTGGTCGGCGAGGCGCTGGGCGACAGCGCCCGCGGCGCCGGCGCGCTGGCCGCGGCGAAGGGCACCGAGTGGGCGATCAACGGCGCCGTCACGGCGGCCACGGCCGGTCTGGGCGACAAGCTCTTCGCCGCCAAGGGCGCCGCGCAGGGCGCGCAGGCGCTGACCCGCAGCCAGCAGGCCATGCAGTTCCTCGGCCGCACGACCCTGGACGCGACGCTGAGCACCGCGGGCAACATGGCGGCTCAGCCCCTCTCCTACGCCATCCAGGACTCGATCAACTCGAACGGCCAGCGTGGCCTAACCGACTCGATGGGCGAGTGGTGGGAGAACCGCACCCACAAACAGAAGGACATCCTGGACGCCAACGGCAACGTCGTGGGCAAGGGGCGCGGCGACGCCTACACCACCGGCGAGCTGCTGGCGCAGGAGGGCGGCGCCTTCGTCAGCAACTTCGTCAACAGCGGCGTGGGGAACTTCACTGGATCCAAGTCACCGCAGGGCCCGAGCTGGGGCAGCTTCGCCGCCCGTCGCAGCATCGAGGCGGTCAGCGGCGCGGGCACCGGGTCCGCCACCTACCTGATCGACGTCGCCACGGGCAAGCAGGAGTTCTCGGCTGCCGGGCTGCGCGACGCCGCGGTCATGGGCTCGGCGGGCAACGTCATCGGCGGCGCCTTCGGCGAGAAGGGCTCCCAATACGGACAGTCGGTCAACACGTCTCTGCGGGACAAGGGCTACCTGCCCGCGCTTCCGGCGGCGGACGCGCCAGCGGTCACGCCCAAGCCGGAGGCCGAGGCAGAGTCGATCCCTGTCCCCCTCGACACGCCGGCCGCCGAGACGGTCGCGCAGGCCAAGACCGAGACCGCTCCCGTCGAGACCGCTCCCGTCGAGACGGTCGTTCCAGTCGCCAGGCCCGAGACCGCTCCCGTCGAGACGGTCGTGCCGGTCGCCAGGCCCGAGACCGCTCCCGTCGAGACGGTCGTGCCGGTCACCAAGGACGTCGGACCCACGCGCGGCACCGGCTTGCTCGACGCCGACGCCGGCAACAAGGGCACCATCCTGCTGCCCGGCCCCAGCGAGCTGCGCCAGTTCGGCGGCCTGAGCGGCAGCCAGGAGGCTCACGCGCCGGGCAAGCTGATCACGGATCTCAGCGAGGCCCAGGTGTCGCAGTTCGGCAACAAGGACGTGCGCCCGGACACCGTGCTGAAGGACATGCAGACAGGCGGACGCACCTCGACCGAGCTCGGGACCGGCGCCGGGGTGGACGTGCTCAAGCAGGCGGGCTGGACCGACGGCGAGATCGCCCGCCTCCAGGAGATCAACGGCAGCGGTCGCGACCCCTCCACCTTGAGCCCGCGGGAGCTCGGCCTCGTCGCCGAGGGCCGCGAGCTGCTGCACAATGGGATGGGCACGGGCACGGAGATGTCCAAGATCCTGACGCCCGACTGGACGACTCAGGATCGCCCTGGCTTCATGAGCACAGCCAAGCTCCAGGAGAACGGCGTGCAGGTGGGCGGCTTCGTCGCCCAGGACAAGACCACCGCCGGGATGACCGCGCCCGAGACCATCGAGGCCCTCGCCCTCACCTACGAGGGCGGCGACGGCAAGATGCCCTTCTTCAACCCCGCTGATCAGACCCAGGCCTCCAACCAGATCTTCGGCGTCAAATACAACCAGAGCCAGACCATCGCCGACAACACGGCCATCCCGCTGGACGGCCCGCTGCTGCAGCAGGTGGGCGGTCGCGACGTGCCCGTCACTCAGGAGGCCTACAAGCCCAACAACCCGTTCACCGCGATGGGCGGCCCCCAGAGCATGACGGTGGGCAACGAGTACAAGATCAACGGCCGCCAGAACGTAGAGGGCCCCGCCACCGTCTTCAAGCGCACCGAGGGCGGCGACGTCCCCATCGAGACGCACAACCAGACCGAGCTGATCCTCCCCGGCGGCGAGTCCAAGAAGATCAACACCGTCCAGGAGCACGCCATGCCCGGCGACATCCTGGACGCGAACGGCAATATCCTGGTGAAGAGCCAGGAAGCCCGCAAGCTGGACATGGAGGGCAGCAACAAGAGCGGCCTCGTCGACCTCTCCGGAAACCCGCTCACCCGTGACGCGGCCACGACGCCCGTCGTGACGGCGCCCGTCGAGGTCGCGCCGACCGTCAAGCCGACCGAGCCCACCCGCGGCGGCTCGGAGACCGTCCCCGTCACCGACACCGGGACCGGCACATCCAACAAGGTAGACACCGGCGCGACCACGACCACCAAGACCTGGGCCGCCGACGGCAGCGATCACCCCTCCGGCAAGAGCTTCGACGACTTCAAAGCCGAGTACAACGCCGCCTTCGACAGACCCATGACCGAGGCGGAGCTGCGTCAACGTTACGATCAGGGCAAGGTCTTCAACCCCGAGACCAAACGTCTCTACGATCCCGAGTCGGGCAGCCACGGCCCGCCGGACGTCGTCGCGAACTACCGTCGAGACGACCAGAACAAGGTCATCGTCGATGACTTCGACGCCAAGAGCTACATGTCGGATCGCAAGGCCGAGACCTTCGACCGGCTCGCCGCCCGTCGCGACGAGGCGCTCGCGCGCGCGCAGAAGCTCGAGGCCTCGGGCGACCAGGCTGGAGCGGACGCCGCCCGCGCAGACGCGCGCAAGCTCTCGGAGCGGCTCGGGAACAGGGCCGCAGACGCCTACGCCACCAAGGAGGGGCTGAGCCACGAGTACACGGGCACGGGCGCCCGCACCTTCGACAAGGTCTTCTCCGATCCCGAGACCGGTCAGATCGTCGTGGTCGAGGCCAAGGGCGGGACCAGTACGCTGGGCGACCGTTACAACACCGACCAGACCCAGCGCGTCCAGCAGGGCACGCCCGAGTACGCCGCCGCTGTCCTCAGCGACATGAACGCCAAGCTGAGCCAGATGCCGCCGGGCCCCGAGCGCCAGCGCATGGAGCAGCTCCTCGGCCGCATGGAGACGCAGCTGGCCAGCGGTGAGCTGGACTACAAGGCCGTCTATCAACGGGTCAAGGACGCCGCCCCGACGCAGGCGGAGGCGCTCACCTTCGATCTGAACAATCCTATCTATCGAGACAACAAGACCGACGCGAGCGCGTCGGCCACCAAGCCCGCCGACCAGGGGACGGTCACCACCGAGCCCACGCGCGGCGGCAGCGTCCTCAGCACCGACGCCAGCAACAAGAGCACCATCCTGATGCCCGGCCCCAGCGAGCTGCGCAAGTATGGTGGCCTGAGCGGCAGCCAGGAGGCCGCCACGCCGGGCAAGCTGATCACCGATCTCAGCGACGCCCAGGTGTCGCAGTTCGGCAAGACGGACGTGCAGACAGACACCGTGCTGAAGGACCTGCAGACAGGTGGGCGCACCTCGACCGAGCTCGGGACCGGCGCTGGGGTCGAGGTACTAAAGCAAGCGGGCTGGACCGACGGCGAGATCGCCCGCCTCCAGGAGATCAACGGCGGCGGTCGCGACCCCTCCACCTTGAGCCCGCGGGAGCTCGGCCTCGTCGCCGAGGGCCGCGAGCTGCTGCACAATGGGATGGGCACGGGCACGGAGATGTCCAAGATCCTGACGCCCGACTGGACGACTCAGGATCGCCCTGGCTTCATGAGCACAGCCAAGCTCCAGGAGAACGGCGTGCAGGTGGGCGGCTTCGTCGCCCAGGACAAGACCACCGCCGGGATGACCGCGCCCGAGACCATCGAGGCCCTCGCCCTCACCTACGAGGGCGGCGACGGCAAGATGCCCTTCTTCAACCCCGCTGATCAGACCCAGGCCTCCAACCAGATCTTCGGCGTCAAATACAACCAGAGCCAGACCATCGCCGACAACACGGCCATCCCGCTGGACGGCCCGCTGCTGCAGCAGGTGGGCGGTCGCGACGTGCCCGTCACTCAGGAGGCCTACAAGCCCAACAACCCGTTCACCGCGATGGGCGGCCCCCAGAGCATGACGGTGGGCAACGAGTACAAGATCAACGGCCGCCAGAACGTAGAGGGCCCCGCCACCGTCTTCAAGCGCACCGAGGGCGGCGACGTCCCCATCGAGACGCACAACCAGACCGAGCTGATCCTCCCCGGCGGCGAGTCCAAGAAGATCAACACCGTCCAGGAGCACGCCATGCCCGGCGACATCCTGGACGCGAACGGCAATATCCTGGTGAAGAGCCAGGAAGCCCGCAAGCTGGACATGGAGGGCAGCAACAAGAGCGGCCTCGTCGACCTCTCCGGAAACCCGCTCACCCGTGACGCGGCCACGACGCGCGACCTCAGCTCGGACACGGACGCGAGCCGCCACCTCGTCCCCGTGCCCTCGGCCGACGAGACGCCCGGTCAGCAGCTCTCGCTCTTCGACACCGCCCCGCTCGAGCAGACCAAGCCCACCGGCCTCACGCCCGTCCTGCAGCATGCGCTGGGCATGGAGCCGATGAAGCTCATGGCCGACGCCGGCGTGCCGGCCAAGGTCATGGGGGATGTGCTCTCGCTGCTGAAGAGCACGGACCCGACCAAGGTGGGGAGCTGGGACAACATCATCCAGCAGCTCGGCGGAGACGAGACCGCAGCCAAGACCGTCTTCGAGATCCAGAAGGCCGCCGCGGGCGACCTCATCCACTCCCAGTCGAACAAGAACACCGACCAGCCCGTCACGCTCTATGTTGGGTCTCAACCCCAGGGCCTTGCCAAGCTGAACCTGGGCAAGGAGATCCAAGGGGTTCAGCAGCACTCCGACAACGTCGTGACGGTGGCCGACCCGGTGGCCAGCGAGTTCCACGCGCTGATCGCCGCCAACAAGGCCGACCACCTCGTCGTGGGCGGCCACGGGGAGCCCAACGAGGTCATCCTGAGCGGCCAGAAGATGGAGCCGGTGAAGGTCACGGGCGACGAGCTGGTGAAGATGGTGCAGAGCTCCGACCGCCTCCAGTCGGTGCTGCTCAGCATCTGTCACGGCGGAGACGGCGGAGACGCCAGCCTCGCGGCGATGCTCGGCAAGACGGGCAAGGCGGCGCTGGGCTACGAGGGGCCGGTCTACGACTCGACGGCCATCAAGATGACGGAGATGGCCTCCAAGTACATCGCCGAGGGCATGCCCCCGGGCGAGGCTTTCGCCAAAGCCAAGGCGGACCTGGACCAGAGCGGCGTAGACCCTACACAGAGCGTCAAGGTGCACGGCCCGGGCACGGACAAGCCCGAGCAGCTCACCCTCTTCGACCCGCAGGAGTACGCGCGCACCATCCCGGAGAACGCGACCCCGCTGCTCAAGCAGGCGCTCGGGTCGCACCCTCTCGACATCATCGCCAAGGCCGACGTGCCGCCCAAGCTGATGTGGGAGGTCGCCGGGATCCTCTCGGGCGATCCCATGAAGGCGCAGAGCTGGGACAGCATCCGCGCGCGACTCGGCGACAACGAGGAGGCGGCGGCCCTGGTCAGCCGCCTGCAGAAGGCGGCGGCCGAGCAGTACATCCTGTCCAACGCCAAGGGCGGCACGGAGAAGCCGGTCACCCTCTGGGTGGGGAGCCTGCCCACGGACCAGGCGTCGCTCAACCTGAACAAGGAGCTGGGCCACATCAACCAGAACCTGGAGAACGTGGTCAACGTCAAGGATCCCACGCCGGAGGAGTTCCAGGCCCTCGTGTCCGCGAACCTGGCCAGCAACCTGATCCTCTCAGGGCACGGCGAGCCGGGCGAGGTCCTGCTCACCGGGCAGAGCGGTCAGGCGCAGCGCCTCGGCGCCGACGAGCTGGTCAAGCTGGTGCAGGACTCGCCGCAGCTGCAGGCGGTCATCCTGAACATCTGCCACGGCGAGACCAAGACGGGCGGAAACAGCCTGGCCGAGCTGCTCAACAACGCGGGCGTCACCACGCTCGGCTACCAGGGCCCGGTCTACGACTCGACGGCCATCTCGATGGCCAACCTCGCCACCCGCTACATCCAGGACGGCATGACGCCCTCCGCCGCCTTGCAGAAGGCCAGCCAGGAGTACCAGCAGGCCAACCCCAACAAGGTGGCCGACGATCACATCCAGGTCCGCCCGGGTGACCGCGAGGCCGCCAACAAGGTCGAGACCCAACCCAAGACGGACAGCCGGCAGCTCTCCCTCTTCGACGACGTCGCCGAGCAGCTCCCGCCTCGCCAGCTCTCGCTCTTCGACGAGCCGGCGCAGGACCTGCCCACCCAGCTCAACCCCACGCTGGGCCAGGGCTACCGCGAGGGCCTGCAGACGATGATGGAGCAGATCGACTTCGCCAGCCCGAGCTACCTGTCCGCCAGCGTGGCCGAGTCCAAGCTGCTGCAGAACGTCGCCGGGGCCGAGAAGGGCGGCGAGCAGGCCGACAGCCGCCTGGCCCGCGCGGGCATCCTGGAGGAGCTGAACCAGATCGCCCTCGACGGCACCGGCGCGCCCTTCCACAGCCACGTCGGCCTCGACCCGCTCGGCACCTCCGCCTCGCCGCAGCTCGCCGCCTCCCTGGCCGCCGCGCGCGGCGAGATCGGCCCGCAGGACAGCCGCTACAGCGCGCTCAGCGCCATCGAGACCCGCCTGATGGACACCATGGCCAACCTGGCCTACAACCCCGGCTCGCGGATCCTGGCGGAGGAGAGTGACTACCTGGAGAAGCTGATGGAGCTGCTGCGCCGGCAGGGGCGGATGGCGGGGTGAGGCGGTCTCTTCACCCCGCCTTCCCGACCCGCCACCCGCCGACCAGCGCCGGCAGCGTCTGGGCCAGGCTGTCCAGGCTGCGGCCGGGATCCAGCAGGCGCTGCAGCAGCTCACCCAGGATGTGGGCGAGCACGCGGTCCACCTCCGCGGTCGAGAGGCTGAGCTCGCTGGCCAGCGCGCCGCGGTAGGTCGCCAGCGCGAGGGCGATCGGGGCCTGGTTTCCCGGCTCGGCGCGGAACCAGTCCAGGGCGACCAGCAGGGTGCGCTGCAGGTCGTCGGCGCGGGCGGCGATGTGCTCGCCGAGGGCCACCATGCGCGCGTCCGAGGGCGCGGCGCCCACCACCGCGAGCGCCTCCTCCACCTGCCGCGCCACCTGCCGCGCCAGCATCGCGCTGAACAGCGCGGGCTTGCTCTCGAACCAGTGGTAGAGCACGCCGGTGCTGGCGCCGAGCTCGCGCGCCAGGTCGCGCATGGAGAGGGCGTGGTAGCCGGCGGCGGCGAAGACCCCGAACGCGTGGTCCAGGATCTCGCCGCGGCGCTCGTCCGGGGGCAGGGCGCGCGGCATCAGCGGGCCAGCCGGGGAGACATGGCGGCCAGGCGCCCCTCCTCCGTGTTCAGGTGCCGGTCCATGACGGCGAAGAAGAGCGGCGGGCAGAGGGCCAGCACGATCATGCCGGGGTAGCCGGCGGGCAGCTCGGGGGCCTCGGCGAAGTGGCGCAGGGTCGGGTAGGGGCGGCCGGGGTTGGCGTGGTGATCGGCGTGGCGGGTCAGCTCGAAGAGGAGGGCCCGCGAGATGGGCCGGTCGGTGGTCCAGGAGTGGGCGGGGCGGACGCGCTCCCAGCGGCCCTCGGCGGTGCGCTCGCGGGAGAGCCCGTAGTGCTCGATGTAGTTGATGGTCTCCAGCAGCAGCACGGCGATGAGGGCCGCGCCCAGCCAGCACAGCCCGGCCTTGGGGCCGAAGACGGCGAAGAAGGTGACGAGACCGACGATCTGACCCGCGAACATCGGCACCAGCTCGTTCTCCCAGGAGAGGGGCGAGCGCCCCTTGCGCCCGAGCCGCTCGGCCTCGATCGACCAGGCGCTGCGCAGCCCGCCGGAGATCGTGCGCAGCCAGTAGGGGAAGAGCCACTCGCCGCGCCGCGCGCTGGCGGGGTCCTCGGGCGTGGCGACGTGGGCGTGGTGGCCGCGGTTGTGCTCGACGAAGAAGTGCCCGTAGAGGTTGGTCATGTAGAGGATCTTCGCCGCGAGCTGCTCGCGCCGGTCGGCGCGGTGGCCCAGCTCGTGGCCGACGTTGAAGCCCAGGGCCCCGAAGACGATCCCTACGCTGAGCACGGCGCCCACGAGCTCCGCGCCCTCCAGCTGCGGCGCCCGCAGGCCCAGGGTCAGCAGCAGCCCGAGCTGCAGGGGCACCGTCGCGTAGAGCAGGAGGTCGAAGCGGCGATCCTGCCAGCGCGCGCGCTCGAGCTCGGGCGCGGCGTTCTGCCGGGAGGAGGGCAGGAAGAGCTCGGCGAACGGCACCAGCCCGAAGATCACGACC
>CAZKWG010000193.1:0-11251 GCA_964556105.1 uncultured Enterobacterales bacterium
GGCATTGACAAAGCCGGAGGCACCGCCGGTGACGAGCAAGACCTTGGACGGGACAGACATGCTCACTCCTGACTGGTGGTCATTTATTAAATGACCACCAGTCAGTTGTCAAGCACGCCCAGCGCGACCCCAAAGAAAGGATAATGGACAAGATCAGACACCAGATCCGGACCCTCTGTCGGACCTGGTGTCAGACCTTGCCCATTGACTATTCTGGCTCGAAGCGGTCCAGCACCATCGCCACCGTCATGTCGGCCATGACGTTCACCCCGGAGCGAACGCGGGCGATGATCCAGTCCACGGGGACGATGAGCGGGATGGCGACGGCGATGGTGGCCTCGGGGATGCCGGCGGCGCCCAGGACCAGGGGCAGGATGATCAGGCCGGCCTCGGGGATGCCGGCGATGCCGACGCCGGCCATCACGCTGGCCAGGACCACCGTGATCTGCTGGCCCAGGCTGAGATCGTAGCCCAGCGCCTGGCAGAGGAAGAGGGTGGCCATCGCCTCGTAGAGCATGATGCCGTCGTTGTTGAAATTGGTGCCGACGCAGGCGGAGAGGCGGGCGGCGCGCTCGCGGACGCCGATGTCGCGCAGGCAGCGCAGGGTCACGGGCATGGTGGCCAGGCTGGAGTTGCAGGAGAGCCCGGTGACCACGGCGTCCAGGCCGCCGCGCAGGAAGCGCCGCGGCGAGACCCGTCCGACCAGCCAGGCCAGGCTCGGGTAGTACACCAGGGCGTGGATGAGCAGCCCGGCCAGCATCGTGACCAGGAAGACCCACAGCACGGTGAAGACCGCCAGCCCGGACTTGCCCACCACGTCCGCGACGATGAGCGCGACGGCGAAGGGCATGGTCTCCGCGACCCAGAGCAGCATGGTGGTGAGGGTGGCGTAGGCGGCCTCGATGAGGCGGCCGACGGTCTCGGTGGCCTCGCGCAGGCTGCCCTCGGCCCGGTCGTGGACGTGGCGCAGGGCCGCTCCCGTGAGCACCGCCAGCAGCACGACGGAGATCACGAGGTTCTTGGCGAAGGGCTCGACGACGCTCTCCGGGATGAAGCCGGCGAGGTTCTTCAGCGGGCTGAGCGTCGCCCCCGCCGCCGAGGCCGGTGGAGCGCCCGCCACGCCCGAGAGCGCCTCGAGCTGCCCCTCCCAGCGCTCGCCCGGCTGGAAGAGGTCGAGGACCGTGAGCCCGATGACCATCGCCACGCTCACGTTCAGCACGCAGACGGCCAGCAGGCGCCCGCCGCTGCCCGCGGACAGGCGGGTCTTCAGGAAGCTGTCCAGGATGGCGACCAGGATGAGCGGCGTCGCCAGCGCCTTGAGCAGCCGGATGACCAGCATCCCCAGCGGCCCGAGATCGGCGTTGGACATGCCGAACAGGTAAGGGTCCTTGCCGAAGGCCACGCCCAGGACCACGCCCGTGAGCACGCCGAGCAGCACGCGGAGGTAGAGCGGGAAGCGGCGGGGAGCAGGCTCGGCGCTGACGGAGCTGGAGGGCTCGTTCATCGTCATCTCTCGTGGGGGAGCCGGGGTGCCACCGGTTTAGCGGGTAGGAGACGGATGGTACAGGAGCGGGCCCCTGGCGCAAGACCCGCCCTGGCGCCGAGCGAGGGCGAAGTCTCGATTTTCCCCCTTTCGGGTAGGCACATGGTATGGGAAAATGGGTCGGGAGAGCGCCGTGGACCGCTACGCCAGCGCCATCGATCACCGCGTCAGGGCGCGATCCGGTTCCGCTCGCCATTCTGAGAAGCTGGACCCGATCGCATGCCTGTCCCACCCCTCATCGTCACCCTCCTCGCCGCGAGCCTCGCTGGAGCCTCAGCGCCCGAGGGCCCGGTCTTCGAGCTGCACCCTGGCTCGCAGCGGACGGACGAACAGGTCCTCTCGCCCGAGCTCCTGTCAGCGTTCGAGGCCCTGCTGCCTGCCGGCCAACCCGAGGACGGGCCGCTGCTGGTCACCGCGACGCGGCGCACGCCCCGGCTGAGCCTGGCCGCGACCGTGCCCCCTCGCAGCGTGGGCGAGCGCCGGGGTCCGCCAGAAGAGGCGCTCTTCCTGCTCTCTGTCTCCAGCCTCGCTCCGGCCGAGGGCCTGGACCCTGGGACAGCGGGGCGGCTGGCCGACCTGTTCTACACCGAGGGCCGACTGGCGCTCCATGCAGCGGTGGCAGCGCACGTGCTGGCAGAAGAGCAGTGCCGCATCTGGGACGCCTGCCCGGCAGCGCCGTTCGACACAGCGGAGGCCGAACGCTGGATGTCGGCGGCGCTCCCTCTTTATCGGCAGGCGGCGCACGGCACGGTGCGACGCTCGGAGCGACTGGCGCTCCGCATGGCCTGGGCAGCCTTGCTCGGCGGCGGGACGCGCGAGGACCTCGAGCTGGTCTCCTGCCTCATCGAGGGCGGCTTCGACGACACCTGGAGCGCCGAGGCGCGGCTGGTCTTCGGGACGGCGCTGGCGAGACCGGAGACCTGGGACAACCTGGGCGCCCTCGACGCGCTGACCCGCGCCAGCGTGAGCCCCGATCTCCCCTACCCCGCGGAGACACAGTACAGGCTCGCCTGGGCCTGGTACAACCTGGGCGAGCTGAGTCGAAGCATCGAGACGCTGAAGGGCGCGATCTTCACGTCCATCTCCTCGTCTCAGGCCAGTCCCGTCGCGAGCGCCGCGATACTGGACATCTTCGATCATTTCGGTGAAATCGGCGAAGATCCCTTCGGAGGACACGGCGCCCCTCTGCGAGAGGCCCGAGAGGCGCTGTACCGCCGCCTCGCGTCGTCCTATCTTGCGCAGGGCAGATTCGAGAACGCGCTACAGATCAGCCGTTATCTCGCCGCCGACGGCCTCGACACCGCCCCGCTGCTGCCGCTGTTGATCGAGGGCTTGGAGAGCAGGGATCCCTGGACGCGCCTGGACATCCTGGACGAGCTGGCGCGACGCCACGCCCGGAGCCAGTCTCCACCTCACGCCGCGCTGAGCCCAGCCGAGCGGACCGCCCTCTCCGACGCGACCGCCAGGGCGGCGGCGGAGCTGCACTACCTGCACCGGGACACGCTGACGGAGGCCCAGGTCGCGCGCATCAGGTACGGGTACGATCGCAGCCTCGCGCTGGATCCGGAGCACCGAGACCGGGCCGCCATCGAGGCGCTTCGGGACAGCCTGCAGGGCGCTACTCCAGCTCCTTCGGATCGGCGAAGATGAGCCCGATCTCCGAGATGCAGGCGTCCGAATACTTCTTCCCCGGATGAACCGCGTCCAGGGTCAGCCGCACGCTGCTGACCAGCTTCACGCCTTTGGCGTCGGCCAGGCTCTCCGGCACGCCCAGGAAGGGCGGCGCGCGCAGGGCCCGCTCGAACCACAGCTTCGGGTCGGTGACCGGCGCGCGGGTCAGGTCGTCCATGCCGAGCACAGCGGGATCGGCCAGCGTGGAATGGAAGCTCCTGCCGCCGTCCAGCGTGATGATGACCTTGGCGGGCCGGGCGTTGGCGGCCAACAGCTCCGCGCTCTTGAAGTACCCGCCGCTGAGCTGGATCGCGTCCAGGTGGACCGGGGCCTTGAAGCGGACCTCGATCCAGGAGCCGAGGCCCGGCCCCTCGGCGCCCTCGCACCAGGCGGTCTCGGGCTTTCCATCCAAGGCGTTGGTCGGGTCATATCTGCCCTTCAGGCTGCTCGACGCCGTGACGGAGAGCAGGTGCTCGGCGATCTGTCCGGTGCAGGCAGAGCAGGCCCAGTCCACGCCGATCTGCCCGTAGAGCGCGGGCGCGTCATCCGCGAGAGCGGGCGAGGCGAGAAGGATGAGCGGGACCAGGAGGTGGGTGCGCATTCCCCCATCTTAGCGCACGGAGCGCACGCTCCGCCGCCGCAGCGCCAACCCGAGGCCGATCCCCACAAGCGCCAGGGAGAGCCGCTCGCCCGAGCCCGGAGCGCTGACGCACCCACACCCGCCCGCGCCCGGCTTCTCCACCAGCGCACCCGGGGCCTCGGAGCCACCGCCGCCGCCGTCGCCGCCCGCGCCGCCCCCCGATCCCCCCTCCCCTCCGGCGCCGCCCGCGCCGCCGCCGGTCTCCGTCCCGCCGCTGGGGTCCACGCAGCTCGCCGAGCCCGACGCCTCCTGACAGGTCGTGCCCTCGGCGCAGGCGGCCTCGGTGTAGACGCCCGCGCCGCAGCTCGCCAGCAGGCCAGCGTCCGTGCAGAACCCTGCGTTGGGCCCCAGCTCGCAGCGCCCGTCCATGCAGGTCGCGCTGCCCGTCTCCTCCCAACACACGAGGCCATAGTACCCACAGTCGCCCTCGGCGTACACGCCGTCCGTGCAGACAGCGTACAGGCCCGCGTCCGTGCAGAACGCTGTGTTGGGTCCAGCCTCGCACCGGCTCTCCATGCAGGAGGCGCCGCTGCTGTCCTCGCCGCAGACCAGCCCGAAGGCGCCGCAGTCGCCCTCGCTGTAGGCGCCGTCCGAGCACCAGGCGGCGGTGGTGGCGCCCGTGCAGGCGGCGCCGAAGCCGTCCCCGTCCGGGCATCGATAGTCCACGCAGAAGGCGTAGTCTCCGTCCTCCTGGCAGGTGGCGCCGTAGTAGGCGCAGTCGCCGCTGCCGATGCTCTCGCCGCCCGCGCAGCCGCTGATCACCGTGCCGTCGCACCACTTGCCGTTGGAGACCGTGCACGCGCTGTCTACGCCCGCGTTGTAGACGATGCCGATGTGGTTGGAGACCGTGCGCTCGCTGCCGTCCGAGGGGTTGTTCTTGACGTCGCCGTCCACATAGAGCGTGCTCGAGCCGCCGCCGTCCAACATCACGCCGTCCCAGCAGCCGAGATCGGCGAGCAGGGCCGCCGTCTCGGCGCAGGTCATGCCAGACGCGCTGCTGCTGCGCCCGTCCACGACCACGAACCAGAGGTGCGTGCGGTCCGCCTCGATGCAGATCGCGCTGCGCGGGTTCTGGACGGTGTCATAGCAGGAGCCGCTGGGCAGCTGCACGCCGTCGGCCATCAGCACGACGCTGTTGGCGCCCACGGCGTTGAAGTAGCGGTAGGGGTACCCGTCGGGGTCGAACCACCAGGCGCCGGAGAGGGCCGTCGCCTCGCAGTTCTTCAGGATGTCGCAGGCGAAGAAGCCCCAGCCGTCGTAGTGGTCGTTCCACAGCCACCCCTGTCCGATGGCCAGGCCGACCGGGGTGGCGGTGTCCGACCAGTCGCCGTTGATGGCGACCAGCGCGCCCACGTTCTCGGCGAACTCGCTGGTCGTCACGTGCTGCTCGACGTCGTAGTCCGGCTGGCTGGCGCGGATGGCGACGTTCTCCAGCGAGATGTCCACGCGCACCGCGTAGATGTCCTGGGGCTCGGAGGTGGTCCGATGCAGATAGGTGACCCCGGAGCGGACGGTGGACGTCGTGTCACCGGCGAGGGCCAGCGGCAGCAGGGCGAGGGCGAGGAGAGGGCTCATCGCCGCCTTCTACCACGCGAATCCCCTCCCCGCGAACCGCACCAAACATCCGTTCAGGGCACAAGCCCGAAGTGTACACCCATCGTCAGCGCTCCGAGGGTCAGGGGCTCACCCTCGAAGGTCCGGACGAGGGTGACCTGCGGCAGCAGGCTGGCCCGCAGCGAGCCTGCCTGGGTCAGGCCGATCAGCGTTCCCCCGGCGAGGTGCAGCGCGGGGACCGCCTCCACGTCGCTCGCGTCGGTCCGACACCGCTCCGGGGCGGACAGGTCGAACCCGAAGCAGCCCTCGTCGTCCCAACGCTTGAAGCGTCCAGCGCCTGCCGCCAGACGAAGCTGCGCCGACGCCTCCAGCGGGACATAGAGGACGAGGTCTCCCGAGACCCCGACCAGGTTCAGGCCGTCCGGCAGCGCGCGCGCCCCCAGCAGCGCGACCGCCGCGCCCAGGCGGAGGCCCGCGCGCGTCTCCGGCAGGCTGATGTCCCCCACGACCCCGAGCACGAGAGGGATCTCTGCGCCGGTGGCCAGGCCAGGGCCGACGAGCTCGTGAACGGCGATCTGGGCCCGCTGTGCCGAGCGCTCGCCGTCCTCACCCGAGGGCTCCGCCCACGCCGACCTGGCCAGCGCCAGCAGTCCACCGAGAACCACCCCCCTTGGGCGCACGCTGTCCCCCGTCACTGCACGCAGCATAGCGGAAGACGCGACGACGGACCAGCGGAGACCTGTGCTCCCCACGGTCCGTAGACCGCACCGTCTCGGCAGCCTCCCGCGCCCGTTCAGGTGCGCCAGCCGTCCACTTCGTACATGAAGCGTGTGCCTCCCTGGAGAACGCGGTTCACGGACGTGCTCTGCACGAACACATCGTAGCGAGCGCGATCGTAGCGCGGCGAGAGGCGGACGTTGCCGCCGCCCTCGGGGATGCCGAGCAGCTCGCGGGCGGCGCCGTTGGTGAAGATGTCCCCGGTCTGCTTGTCGAAGACGACGATCTCCTTGTAGGGCTGGATCGTGCTGGCCTTCGTCCACTGGTAGAAGCCGCGCCCCTTCTGGAAGACCAGCCCCATGGACTGCACGAAGTCGCGGATGGAGCCGTCATGGTCCACGTCCAGCACCTGGAAGCGGCCTTCGACCTCCGCCTTCGCCGGGGCGGCGCGGCTGGCCGAGGGCGCACGATCCAGCAGCGTGTCGAAGATTCGCCCCACGCCGCGGGTGAGCCGGCCCTGCTTGGAGATGTCCTGCTCGAGCTGCTGCAGCGAGTCCGGCCCCTGCTGCTTCGCGCAGACGGCGAGGATGAGCTCGGTCACGTGGTCGAGCTGGTGCAGGGGCAGGTGGTAGCCGCCGCCGCGCTCGGCGAGCTCCTTGTAGAAGTGCGTCGCATGCTTGCGATTGAGCGCCTGCACGGCGTAGACGGTCACGCCCTCCCGCGCCAGCGCGTCGGCTTCGACACGCCAGTCGATCTTCAGCCGGTTGAGCGGATAGTTTGGCCCGTGCGCCACGTCGTCGCCGATGACGACCAGCACGCGGGTGGCGTCCTTGGACCACTGCAGGCCGCGGGCCTCGCGCAGGACGTGCTCGTAGGCCTCGGGCAGATCGCCGCCGCCCGTCGGACCCACGTTCTCCACGAACCTGCACAGAGCGTCCGCGTCGCGGTTGAGCTGGAAGGTGCGACTCAGATAGGTCGAGCCCTCGTCACAGTAGTCACCGTGGGCGATGACGCCCACGCGCAGACCGGGGATCTGCTTGAACAGACGGGTCACGGTCTCGCGAAGCTTGCGGCGAACCTGCGCAAGACAGGGGTACATGCTGCCGGTGGTGTCGAAAGAAAAGACCACATCCACGACGTTGGAGTCGCTCACGTTTGCCTCCTGAAGACTCCAACAGTTTAACATCCTGCTACAATTC
This sequence comes from uncultured Enterobacterales bacterium, assembly GCA_964556105.1. Taxonomy (GTDB): domain Bacteria; phylum Myxococcota_A; class UBA796; order UBA796; family CAZKWG01; genus CAZKWG01. Next base: position 7,325 of record CAZKWG010000193.1, read on the forward strand.
ATCCACCGATTATGCGGACACTATATGTCCGCATAATCGCAGGCTTCAAACGAAACAATCCAAGCGCCGCGAGGTGCGACAAATTTGCACACAGCCAACGCCGACGATTCGGAGGGAAATTCCGACCCCGAGTAGCGGGCCCCGATCAGGGCTTCGCGGCGTAGTCCACGAACCAGGTGATGGGCGCGGCCAGGTGCGTGCTGGTGACGGTCAAGGTGACCCGCAGGCCACCATCGGGCAGGGGGGCGTAGCGGGTCGTGCGCACGCCCTCGTCGCTGTGGATGGTCAGGATGGCGGCGTCACCGTCGCGGCTGGCGGAGATGGGGCGCGTCGTGCCGCCGACCACCACCTCACGAATGACGCCGTCGGTCGCGAGGTTGATCTGCTGGTGCCCGTCGCACTGCACGGAGAGGCCGGCCGTGGTCTGGATCTGGTAGCCCGAGCAGATGTTCAGCGCAGGCGCCAGGATCCGCTCCGCGATGGGGAGCAGGACGCTGGGCAGCTCGCGCGTGGCCTGCTTCACCGAGGCCTGCTGCGCCGCCCGCACGGACGCCAGATCGCTGCGCAGGACCCAGCGACCATCCGGGCTCCCCGCGAGGGCCACGCTCAACAGGAGCAGGAGCATCCCCTCTCCCGCTCAGGCGAGGTTGTGGAAGACCTTCTGCACGTCGTCGTCCTGCTCGAGCCGGTCCACCAGCTCCAGCACCTCGGTGGCCGCCGCCTCGTCCAGCTCGATGACGTTCTGGGCGACGAACTCGCTCTCGGCGGAGACCGGCACGATGCCGCGCTCCTCGATGGCCCGCTGCAGGGTGCCGAAGTCGCTGAACGCGCAGCGCAGGACGAGCTGCTCCTCGCCCTTCTCCGAGGTGCCCTCGCCCATCTCCTCGAGCCCGAAGTCGATGAGCTCCAGCTCCAGCGCCTCCTGGTCCACGCCCGCCGGGTTCAGCCGGAAGACGCCCATGCGCCGGAACATGAAGCCGACGCTGCCGGTCGAGCCCATGTTGCCGCCGCCCTTGGTGAAGCGCGAGCGGACGTTGGCGACGGTGCGCGTGGGGTTGTCGGTGGCGGTCTCGACCACGATGGCGACGCCGTGCGGGCCGTAGCCCTCATAGATGATCTCTTCGTAGGCCTCCGCGCCCTGGCCCGCCGCCTTCTTGATGGCGTTCTCGACGCGATCCTTGGGCATGTTCGCCGCGCGCGCGTTCTGGATGGCGCGGCGCAGCGCGGGGTTGCTGTCGGGGTTCGGCCCGCCCGCCTTGACGGCGATGGCGATGTCCTTGCCTACCCGGGTGAACGCCTTGGACATCTTGTCCCAGCGGGCGAACATCGTAGCTTTTCTGGTCTCGAAGATGCGTCCCATGATGGCCCCTGATCGCTCTGGGCGGCGCGCAGGCCGCCCGACGGCTCAGCCCTTAACCGGCTGACCACGCCGCGGCAGCCCGCCGGCCGGATCACCCGACCGAGCGAAGGCGCGCGCGGCTCCCCGCGGTCCGCGTCCCGGAGCTCAGGCGGCGCCCGAGGAGCAGGTGACCGTTGGCGAACGCGACGTCGGCGGCCGAGCGTCCATCTTCATCCTGGAGATCCAGGCGCGCGCCGCCGGCGATCAGGCGCTCGGCGCAGTCGGCCCGGCCCTCGGCGGCGGCGTGCATGAGCGGCGTGGCCTCGTCGAGGTCGCGGGCGTTGACGTCGGCGCCGGCCGCGATCAGGCGCTCCACCAGCTCGGGGAGCGGCTCGGACGCCATCAGGTGCAGCGGTGTGCAGCCGCTGGCGTCGGCGGCGTTGGGGTCAGCGCCCGCCGCGAGCAGGCGCTCCACGACGTCACCGTGGCTCTGCCAGCCGGCGAGGTGAAGCGGCGTCTGACCGAAGAGATCCTTGGCCTCGCGCGGCGCGCCGGCTTGGACGAGCCGCAGGACGGTCTCCGCGTGTCCCTGGTCGGCCGCGAGGTGCAGCGGGGTCCGGCCCTGAACGTTCGGCAGCTCGGGCCGGGCGCCAGCGCAGAGCAGGCGCTCCACGACCGCGACGTGGCCCTGGGCGCTCGCCGCCAGCAGGGGTCTGCAGAGCCCGGGGTTGGCGCCGTCCAGGGCGTTCGCGTCCGCGCCCCTGCCCAGGAGCTCCTCGACCCGCGCGAGATCCCCCCGCAGCGCCGCCTCGCGCAGGAGGAGGCCAAGCCCCCGTCGGCCGACGCGCCGCTCGTGACGCCCCCACTCTGAGCGCTCGACCTCCTGAATGACCGCGGCGGCGCGCTCAGCCGCGGGGGAGCCCGCCTCGGCCTCCTCGAGGAGCCGGTCCAGGGCGTCGAGCATCCCGCCGAAGCGCTCCGGCGCCCCCACCCGCAAGAGGAGGCCGCGCGCCGCCTCCAGGGTCGCGAAGGTGCCGACCAGATCCTGCTCCTCCAGGTGCAGCCGCAGCGCCACCTCCAGGCCGGCGTGGGTGCGGGTGAGGTCGCCCAGCGCGGACGCCATCTCCGCCTCGATCTGGGCCAGCCAGGCGGCGTTGTCCGAGCGCACCAGCGCCGGCCGCGGCTCGTCCGTGGAGAGCACCGCGACGCCCTCGGCGAAGCGCCCGAGGTGATAGAGCGCGTGGATCTCGTAGTAGCGCGCCCAGCCCAGCTCGCTGGGGTCGGTCTCCTGCTCGGCCAGGAGGCGCGCCTTCAGGGCGCGGGCGGCGAGGAGGCAGGAGGCGTGCTCTCCGGCCATCGCCTCTCGGGCGATCGCCGCGATGGCCTCGTGAAATCGCATGAGCCCTCCGGCGTGGTGTGGGTACAGGCGCAGCAAAATCCATACCATCGTCGATTGGCGGCTTTTCCAGGGGGTACTGATCCGAAATGGATCGTGTCCCGCGCCAGGGTGGGGCGCACCATCCCAAAATGGAACAGTTGCTACGCTGGCCATCCCGTGGGCTCCGCGGATAGAATCCGCCCATGCCGGCGCCCGCCCTGCTCGCCCTCGCCCTCGCCCTCACCGCCCAGGCCCAGCCGGCCCCGGAGGCGGCGCGCCTCGATCCGCCGCTGCCCGCCGCGGGCGATCCCTGGTCCGCTCAGGTCACGGCCTACGCGCTGCCGCCCCAGGACGTGGGCTGGATCACCGACGAGGCGCCCGCGCGCGCCTGCGAGGTCGAGGTCGCCGTGAGCGTCAAAGGCGAGCACACGGTCTCGCCGCTGCCCGTCTCGGGCTGCCCGCAGGGGATGCTGGACGCCGCGGTCGCCGCCACCGGATCCTGGCGCTTCCTCGCTCCTGAGGGCGCCGAGGGGCCCACCCGCCTGCGCGTCCGCTACGTCTTCCTCTACAACGCCACCCTGGGCACGACCACCCTGCACGCCGAGCTCGACCCTGGCGCGGCGTTCACCGACGAGCGGGGGGCGCCGGGGCTCATGCTGGTCCACCGCGCCGGGCCACCAGAGCCGATCACGGCGAAGCTGCCGAAGAAGGCGAAGAAGGCGGGTGTCGGCCCCACGACCTGCACCTTTCTGGCGCAGGTGGACGCGGGCGGCGGCGTGCTGAGCCTCGCGCCGCGCGCCTGCCCGGATCGCCTGAGCGAGGACGCCGCGCGCCGCCTGCGGGGCGCGCGCCTGGACCCGAAGACGGTGGACGGGCTGGCCTACCCGGACGAGACCGTGCTGACGGTGAGCTACCGCTGATTCGCGGCCTCGATGGCCCAGAGGATGGCGTCGAGGACGGCGGCGGGGTGGCCGTGGACGCGACCGGCCAGGACGCCGGGATCGTGGACGGGCAGGCCGGCGGCGCGGGCGGCCTCGACCATGCGGCGGGCGTGCTCGCTCACGGCGCCGTGCAGATGGTCGAGCTCGCCCTGCAGGCGGGCGTAGGGAACGCCGAGGGCGCAGAGCAGGGCGGCGGGCTCGAGGCCCTCCCAGCGGCGATCGTCCCAGGGGTCGCGCACGGACAGCTCATTGCCGCCGGGCGGGATGAG
>CAZKWG010000194.1:0-11241 GCA_964556105.1 uncultured Enterobacterales bacterium
CCTCGCCCTCACCCTCCTCGCCTCCGCCGAGCAGGGCAACGCGCCCGTCCGCGACGCCTCCTGGGCGCCGCTGCTCAGCGCGGGCGAGGAGGGCCAGATGCTCGCCGGCAAGGTCTGACCTTATCCATTATCCTTTTTTGTCGGCCTCAGACCCGCGCCACCAGCCCGAGGTGATCCGAAGGGAACACGTCGGGCTGGCTGGCGGAGATGGGCGCCGTCCCGAGCAGCGCCATCGCCTGCGGGCGCCAGCCGGCGGCGGCGGTCCAGAGGAAGACGCGGTCGATGCGCGCGTGCTTCTCGCGGCCCTTGTGCGCCGCCGCCATGCGGTTGATCGTGGTGTCCGAGGTGTAGCCGTCCTGAAGGCCGTTCAGGCGCGGCCAGAGGTCCAGCCATCCCGGGCGCAGGCGGCTCTGCTCCAGCGTGTCCGTGGGGGCGAAGTTCATGTCCCCGCAGAGCACGGTGTCCTGGCCGCTCTCCTCCAGCAGGGGCAGGATGAGCTCGAGCTGCTCGGCCCGCCTCTCGCCGCTGGTGCGCATGCTCTCCAGGTGGACGGTGGCGAGGGTGACCTGCCGACCCCGGTGCGGCACGGTCGCGCAGAGCAGGGTCCGGCCCATGGTGGAGGGAAGCTGCACCTGGCGCAGGGCCAGGACCGGCAGGCGCGAGAGGATGAGCACGCCGTAGGGCTCGACGGTCTCGCCGCTGGCGTCGGAGACGGCGTAGCGCTCCCGCACCCAGGGCAGGCGGAGCAGGCGCTCCAGAAACGGCGCCGTCACCTCCTGCAGGCAGACGAGGTCGGGGTCCTGGCGTTGGACCTCGGCGAGCAGGGCGTCGGCGCGCGCGGCCTGCTCCAGGGCGCCGAACCAGACGTTCCAGGTCACCAGGCTCAGGCCGTCCTGGGGCGTCGATGGGCGCGCTTCCTCGTCTCTGGAGCGGCTCCAGCGGCCGGTCGCCGCGTCGAATCGCCAGGGCAGGAGCGCGCGCGTGGGGGCTTCGGGTCGCCAGATCATGTGCGCGGCTCCGGAGTGCGCAGAGTGTTCCAGGTTCGCCACAGAAACGTCACATGCCGCCGATAAGTCTGCACCATGACCAGCGAAGAAGACGCGTTCTACTCCTTCGAGCCCGCCGCGACGGTCGCGCTGGAGGGCGAGCTGTTGGAGCGAGCCCTCTCGCTCGCGCGGGCCTGGTGTCGTGCCCAGCACCTGGACGAGGCCGCCTCGGTCCTGCGCCCGCTGGCGCCCGATCTGGCCAGCCCCTCCGATCCGAGCGCGCTCCGCGACCTGCTCGGCCTCCAGCCCTGGGCCCCGATCTCCCACGCGCTGGAGGCCCTCGCCGCCTCCAGCCAGAGCCCGGCCGTGGTCGCGCGCCTCAGCCTCGCCGCGCAGATCGCCTGGGACGCCGCGCTCCCCTGATCCGCGGCTCCCGCGGGTCGGCTCATCCGCCCACACAGCCCGGCGCGCCGAAGAGCGCCTCCCACTGACGCCGATCGTGGGCGGGCAGGATGGTCAGCTCGGGCTGCGCGCGGTGCAGGGCCCAGAGCAGGCCGATCTGGCGTCCGTTCAGCTCCTCGTCGGCGTCGAAGCTGCCGGCCAGCCAGCTCTTCGGCTCACGCTGCTCGTAGCCCTCGCGCACCCAGACCGTGTCGCCCACCAGGAAGGCGGCGCGCCCGTCGGGCAGGCGGAGGTGGACGCCCAGGCTGCCGGGCGTGTGGCCGGGGAGGGGGACCAGCACGACGCTGCCGTCTCCGAACAGGTCCAGGCTGCGATCCCAGTAGAGGAAGGGCCCGTCCTCCCAGGCGAGGGCCTTCGCCCGCGTCAGCAGGGCGCGCGCCTCGCCGGGCAGGATGGAGGCGCCGCCATCGTCCACGGTCTGCTGGGCCAGATCGATCTCCCCCTGCGGCAGCACGATGGGCAGCCCGGGGATCTCCAGCAGGCCGCCCAGATGGTCGAAGTGCCCGTGCGTCGGAATTCCCCCCGCCAGCGCGCTCGGATCGACGCCCGCCGCCCGCACCGCGTCGGCCGGGCTCGCCACCCGCGCCCAGTCCTTCGCCGCCTGCCCGAGGAAGACGCGGGGCAGGCCGTGGACCAGGTCGAGCTGGGCCTCGAGATCGCTGGCCATGCCGCCGTCGATGAGCCAGCTCCCCTCGGGGTGAACGAGCAGCAGCCCGCTCTGGGTGCTCACCACGTCCTCCGCGAGGCCGCCGCGCGCCACCACCAGCTTGTGCGGCAGGACGCCCGTGGCGAACTCCACCCAGCAGACGCGAAGCGCCTCGGACGGCGCGCCGGAGAGGGGAGGGGAGGGGAGCAGCCCCGGCTCCCGCACGCGCGCGGCGCAGGAGGAGAGCAGCAGGGCGAGCAGGAGGGAGCGCATCCTCCCTGCTTATCGTGGAGCGCTTGGACGCGCAGAGGGTCAGGTTAGGCAGCGGGGGGAGGAGGTCTTCGATGCTGACGCTGGCGCTGGCGCTTGTCGGGGGGATCGGCTGTACAGGAGATCCGGGGTCGGGCGAGAAGCCGGCCGATGAGACGGGCGAGACGGGCGGAGGCGGCGAGACGGGCGAGACGGGCGAGACGGGCGATCCCTTCGGTGTAACGTGCGATCTCGTGGTGCCCGACGATCACGAGAGCGTGGGAGAAGGCCTCGCGGCGGCGCCGGAGGGCGCGACGGTCTGCGTGCGCGCGGGGACCTGGGCGGCCAACCTGGACTTCGCCGGGAGGGCGGTGCGCGTGGTGGGCGAGGGGACGGAGGAGACGATCCTGGACGGCGGGGAGGCCGGACGGGTGGCCAGCTTCGTCACGGGCGAGGGCGCGGGGGCCGGCTTGCGAGCGCTCACGCTCACGGGGGGCGCCGCCGACGGTGGCGCGGGCCTGTACGTGCTCGAGGGCGCGACGCCGGAGATCGTGGACGTCGTCATCCGCGGGAGCCGCTGCCTGGGCGAGGAGAGCACCGTGCGGGGCGTGGGCCTCTACGCGGAAGGCGGCACCCTGTCGGGGGTCGTCGTCGAGGAGAGCACCTGCGCGCTGGAGCTTGTGGCGGGCACCAAGATCTACGGGACGGGCGCCTATGTGCGGGCCGGCGCGACCGTCTCGGACCTGAAGGTCCGGCGTAACACCGGTTACGCCTATGAGATCACGGGGGCCTTCGTCGCGAAGGACCTGGACGTCGCGCTCGCTGGGGTCGAGGTCCACGACAACGACGCCGAGGCCAGCCTCTCCTGCCTGGGCGGCGGCGCGCACCTCTCCGGTCGGACGAGCGCCGCGAGCCGGCTCGACCTGCGCGGAAACCGCTGCGCGTCCGGCGGCGACGCGCGGGCGGCGGGCCTGCACATCTTCGTGGACGGGGCGATCACCCTGGAGAACATCATCGTCGCCGGCAACAGCGCCGAGGCGACCGGCGCCGTCAGCGGGGCGGGCGTGAGGTTGAGCGGCGCGGTGACGCTGGTGCAGGCGGACATCGTCGGGAACACGGCGAGCGGGTCGCGGGTGGAGGGCGCGGCCCTGGCCATGGAGGGCGAGGGGATCACCCTGCGCAACGTCTCCGTGTACGGCAACGTGTCGGAGGCCAGCGACAGCTCGGACGTCTTCAGCGTGAGCAGCAGCCCCGACCTGGGCTACAGCGCCTGGGCAGAGGCCAGCTTCGGCGGCGGGCTGAGCGCGCCCGGCGCGGACGCGGGAAACATCTATGAAGATCCGCGATACACCGATGTTACATCCAGTGACCCGGCGGACTGGGACCTGACCCTGCAGGCGGGCTCTCCGCTCATCGACGCGGGCGATCCCGAGCGCAGCGACCTGGACGGCTCCCCCAGCGACATCGGCGCGCACGGCGGGTCCGGGATGTAGGCTAGCTTGTCTAGCCTGTTCTCGCCAGGGCGGCGGCCCAGAAGGGCGAGCGCTGGGCGAGCTGGGTCACGTACTCCAGGACGTCCTCGCGCGCGGTCGGCGAGAGCCGCTCCAGAGGCACGATGTCCTCGACCGGCACATAGCGAAGGGTGAGGTTGATCCGGCGGGTGCGGAAGTCGGGGATGCTGGGCGCCAGGTCCAGGCGCCCCTTGTCCTCCACCCGCTGCACGCGGTGCAGCAGGCTGTCCTTCCAGAGCGGCCCGCCGAAGACCTGAAGCGCGCTGTCCTCCAGCCACTCGGTCTTGACCGGCGGGAGGCTCTCTCGACCGCGGCGGACGAACTGCAGCCGGGCGCGCTCACCGAACGAGAGCGAGGCGACCGGGCCGGGCTCGCGGTCCATGTGGTCCCCCACGCGGGCAGCGTCCTCCCAGCGCTCGCCCTGGCGACGGTGGCCGTAGAAGTTCACCAGGCAGGTGTTCAGGGTCCAGTCCCGCGGCACGTCGGCGGCGGGGAAGCTCTTGCGGACGCGGCGCTCGATGTCCTCGGAGAGGCGCTTCAGCGCGGGCGGGAAGGGCTCGGCGGCGACCGCGCAGTCGCGGGTGCGTCGCGGGGGCTCGTAGTAGCCGAGACAGGCGAACTGCCAGTTTCCGAGCCAGTAGACGGGCCGCAGCAGCCCACGCTGGGTCTCTCCGCGCGGCGGCGGCCTTCGGGTGGAGTAGCGCTGCTCCCAGATCGGCGAGAGGGTGCCGAGCCAGGCGAGCAGGGTGCTCCGGTCCTCCGCGGACACATAGCCGGGGAGGTAGGTGTAGCTGCGCCCGGGCGGGACCGGTGGGAGCGGACGAGGCGGCACAGCCCCGATGTAGCGCGGCGCGCCGGGGAGCGCTCTTCCCGCGTTAGTCCAGCGGACCATGCCCCCTCCCTCCCGTCTCTCCGACACCCAGCGCCAGGGTCTGCTCTTCGGTGTGGGCGCGTACGCGCTCTGGGGTGTGGGGCCGCTGTACTGGCGCCTGCTGCGCGGTGTGAGCCCGATGGAGATCCTCGCGCACCGCACCGTCTGGGGGTTGGTGGCCTACGCCCTGCTCTCCTTCGCGCTGGGCGTCGGGCCGGCGATCCTCGCGGCGGCCCGCAGCCGGCGCACGCTGCTGGCGCTGGGCGCGGCGGGGGCGCTGCTGGCGGTCAACTGGGGGGTGTTCATCTACGCCATCGCCACGGACAGGCTGCTGCAGGCCAGCCTGGGCTACTTCATCAACCCGCTGCTGAGCGTGGTGCTCGGCGCGCTGGTCCTGCGTGAGCGGCTGCGCCCGCTGCAGAAGCTCGCGACGGGCCTGGCGGCGCTGGGCGTGTTGCAGGTCGCGCTCCAGGCCGGCGGTAACCTCTGGATCGCGCTCACCCTGGCTGGGACCTTCGGGATCTACAGCATGGTGCGCAAGCTCGCCGCGGTGGAGGCGCTGGCGGGCTCGACCCTGGAGACCGCCTTCATGGCGCCCTTCGGGCTGCTCTGGCTCCTCTGGCTGGCGCAGGACGGGAGCGGGAGCTTCGGGGTCGCTGGGCCGCGGCTCAGCCTGCTGCTGGCGGGAGCGGGGGTGCTGACCGCGCTGCCGCTGGTCTGGTTCACGGCGGCGGCGCGCCGGCTGCCCCTCTCGTCGCTGGGCTTTCTGCAGTTTCTTTCGCCGAGCATTCAGTTCCTGATGGCCGTGTTCCTGTTCCATGAGCCGGTGAGGCCGGCCGACATCGGCGCCTTCGCGTGTATCTGGGCGGGTCTGGCGGTGTTCGTGGTGGATCTGCGACGAGCGGGGAGAGCCTGAGGCTCAGGGTCGGCGCAGCGCCTCACCCAGCTCGGAGAGGAAGCGCGACAGGCCCTCCGGGCTCACGACGGCATGCGGGGCGGCGGCGCTGAGGTCGAGGCCCTCGTCATCGCCCGAGATCAGGATCAGCAGCGGATTTCCCATGTTCTCGGGCGGCACCCACCAGGCGTGGCGGGTTCGGAAGGGGGACGCAGAGAGCCTGCCCAGATCCATTCGCCCCAGATTGGACACGGTGGCGGTGGCGTCGAAGCGGTCCGCGCGGATCGCCTGGCGAGCGCTGTCCCGCGCGCCCCAGGTGAGCAGGCTGAGCGGCAGCCAGCGCAGCCTCTCGGCCTGGGCGAAGACCGCGGTCGCGCGCTCGCGGAGGGTGCTGAGCTCGTCGGGGCCGGTCACGGGGCTGATCCCGGTGAGATTTCCAGTCGAACACGAGTCTGGCGCGCGAAGATCCACTGGCACATTGATCCGGGCGCCGGGGCGGCGCTCCCAGAGCCAGGAGAGCACGCGCTGCAGCGGGCGGCGCGGGCTGCAGGCCACCCGCAGGTGCGCGGTGTGGCTGCCCCAGGGCGCGGCGGGGTCGGGCGGGCCGAAGAGGGAGGGCTGGTCGTGGGGCAGGGGCGCGCCCGGCGTGGCGGGAGGAGGCGTCTGGTAGCCCACCGGCAGGACGCGCTCGCCGCGCAGGCTGGCGAAGGTGTCCTCGGCCCAGCGCTGGACGGCCCGGCCGTCGGCGATGGCGTGGTGGGCGCGAAAGCTCACCCGGCCCGGCTGCAGGACGATCTCGGCGCTTGGGCCCGCGATCGGGTCGAGGAGCCCTGGCGCGTCCGACACCCGCGGGGGCCGGTCGCAGACCACCTCGGTCCAGCCCAGGCTGCCCACGACGCGGCCCGCCATCCCCGGGTGGAGCTCCAGGGTGGCGGACACGGCGGCCGGGTCCAGCGCGCCCTCGCCCACGATCTCCAGGCCGATGACGAAGCCGGGGAGCAGGCGCTCCGCCACGATCCAGGCGCGCTCCATCGGGTGTAGCGGTCTTCGCGGGGGCGCGGCGGTGGGCACGAGCCCGTCCTTATCCCGTCCCAGGCGGATCGCGAGGCAGGGCGGGATCGGGGGCGCTTGTGGTTCGGCAGGTCTGAATATATGTTCGGTATTCGGAGTCCTTCTGACTCGCTCCATTTCTTCGCTACGAGGCCACGATGCGCAGCTTCCTCATCTCCCTGCTCTCGCTCACGCTCTTCGCCTGCAAGGACAACGACAAGGAGAGCGGCGCTCCAGAGACGGGCGACACCTCGGAGTCGGCGTTCGACGACCTCGATCAGGACGGCTACGACGCGAGCGAGGACTGCGACGACGGCGACGCGAGCGTCAACCCGGGCGCCGTCGAGGCCTGCAACGACATCGACGACGACTGCGATGGCGACATCGACGATGGCGCCGGGAGCACCTGGTACACGGACGCGGACGGCGACGGCTACGGGGACGACGCCAGCGCCGTGCAGGCCTGCGAGCAGCCGGCCGACACGCTGAGCCAGGGCGGGGACTGCGACGACACGGACCCGGCCTACAACCCCGCCGCGCGCGAGGACGACTGCGACGATCCGGCGGACTACAACTGCGATGGATCGACCGGCTACGAGGACGGGGACAACGACGGCTACGCCGCCTGCGGCGACTGCGACGACGCCGACGCTCAGGAGTATCCGGGCGCGACCGAGATCTGCGACGGGGACGACGACGACTGCGACGGCGAGGCGGACGAGATCGGCGCCTACGGCGGCGCGACCTGGTACCGCGACCAGGACGAGGACGGCTACGGGGACGCCGACATCACGGCGACGGAGTGCGCCGCTCCCGAGGGCTATGTCGCGGACAACACCGACTGTCTGGACAACGTAGACACCGTGAACCCAGGGGCGACCGAGACCTGCGACGATCTGGACAACAACTGCGACGGTGAGATCGACGAGGCCGGCGCGGAGGGCGAGGCGAGCTGGTACGCGGACGGGGACGGCGACGGCTACGGCGACGCGAGCGTCAGCGCGATGGCCTGCGACGCGCCCGCTGGCTACGTCGCCTACGACACCGACTGCGACGACACGGACGCGGACTACAACCCCGCCGCCGTCGAGAGCTGCGAGGACCCGGAAGACTACAACTGCGACGGCTCGGTGGGCTACGCGGACGGGGACGGGGACGGCTTCGCCGCCTGCGAGGAGTGTGACGACGCCAGCGCGGACATCAACCCGGACGCGTCGGAGACCTGCGACGGTTCGGACAACGACTGCGACGGGACCATCGACGAGGACGACGCCATCGACGCCAGCGCCTGGTACGCCGACGCGGACGGTGACCTGTTCGGCGACGCGAGTCGCCCGCGCACCAGCTGCGCGGCCCCGGACGACCACGTCGCCGACGACACGGACTGTGATGACACCAGCGCGGACGTCTTCCCGGGCGCCGACGAGCTGTGTGACGGCGAGGACGGCGACTGCGACGGCGTGATCGACGAGGACGCCCTGGACGCGGACACCTGGTACAGCGACGCGGACGGCGACGGCTACGGGGACGACGACGGCGCGACCTCGAGCTGCGAGGCGCCCTCCGACAGCGCCGCGGTGGGCGGCGACTGCGACGACACGGACGAGGCGGTGAGCCCCGGCGCGGACGAGCTGTGCAACGAGGTGGACGACAACTGTGACACGTACATCGACAACAGCGCGCTGGACGCCGGGACCTGGTACGCCGACGCCGACGCCGACGGCTTCGGTGACCCAGGTGTCACCGCCCTGGCCTGCGATCTGCCGGACGGCTACAGCGCCGACGCCGAGGACTGCGACGACGGAGACAGCGCCGTCAACCCGGACGCCGACGAGCTCTGCGACAGCCTGGACAACGACTGCGACGGCTCCTCCGACGAGGAGGACGCGATCGACGGCGAGACCTGGTACGAGGACGCGGACGCCGACGGCTACGGCGACGCCGCGAGCACAACCACCGCTTGTAGTGTGCCCGAGGGCTACACCGACGACGCCACGGACTGCGATGACGCGGACGTGGCGATCAACCCGGCCGCCGACGAGACCTGCAACACCTATGACGACGACTGCGACGGCGAGGTGGACGAGGCGGGATCCTCGGGCGAGCTGGGCACCTGGTACCGCGACGCCGACGACGACGGCTACGGCGACCCCAGCGACACCACCGAGGCCTGCGAGCAGCCGAGCGGCTACGTGAAGCTGGGCACCGACTGCGATGACGGCGACGACGGCGTGAACCCGGGCGCCGCCGACGTCTGCGACGAGCTCGACAACGACTGCTCGGGCGTGGCCGATGACGGCGCGGACGGCCTGACCTGGTATGTGGACGGCGACGGCGACGGCTACGGCGAGGACACGGAGACCGTGCTCTCCTGCGAGATGCCGAGCGGCTACGCCGCCACCGCCGACGACTGCGACGACGCGGACGACGCGGTCAATCCGGGCGCGGACGAGCTGTGCAACGACGCCGACGACGACTGCGACGGCACCGCCGACGACAGCGCCGTGGACGCGACGACCTGGTACAAGGACGCCGACAAGGACGGCTACGGCAAGGCCCGCTCGAGCCGCGTGCAGTGCGACAAGCCCGGCGTCGCCTGGGTCGCCGACGACAACACGGACTGCAACGACACGGTCGCCAGCATCAACCCGGGCGCCGACGAGATCTGCGACAGCCTGGACAACGACTGCGACGGCAGCAAGGACGAGGACGCCACGGACGTCTCCGTGTGGTACGCGGACGCGGACGACGACGGCTACGGCGACGCCAGCCGCTCGACCACCGCCTGCGACCTGCCGAGCGGCTACACCGATCTGTCCACGGACTGCGACGACGGCGACGACGGCGTCAACCCGGGCGCCGACGAGCTGTGCGACGACACGGACAACGACTGCGACAGCGCCGTGGACGAGGACGCGATCGACGAGCCGACCTGGTACCTGGACAATGACGACGACGGCTTCGGCGTGACGACGCGGACGACCGAGGCCTGCGACATGCCGAGCGGCTACGCCGACAACACGGATGACTGCGACGACTTCGACGAGGACGTCAGCCCGGACGCCGACGAGGTCTGCGACGGCGAGGACAACGACTGCGACAGCAGCGTGGACGAGGGCACCACGGGCGTCGGGAGCTGGTACGCCGACATGGACGGCGACGGCTACGGCGATCCCGCGGACAGCGAGGCCTCCTGCGCCGCCCCCGACGGCTATGTCGCGGACGACGAGGACTGCGACGACGCCGACGACACGGTCAACCCCGGCGCCTCCGAGCGCTGCAACGAGGTGGACGACGACTGCGACGGCGACATCGACGAGGCGGGGGCCCTGGGCGGCACGAGCTGGTACGCCGACGAGGACGGCGACGGCGACGGCGATCCGGCGCGGAGCCAGAGCGCCTGCGAGATGCCGGACGGCTATGTGGACAGCAACGGCGACTGTGATGACGACGATCTGACGGTGTACTCGGGCGCCGACGAGGTGTGCGGCGACGGCATCGTCAACGACTGCGAGGGCACGGAGAGCGACGCCCTGGAGAGCTGCGCGCTGGACGGCAGCTACAGCATCTCCAGCGCGGCCTGGGCCAGCTTCTACGGCGAGACCTCGCCGGACTACACCGGCTTCGCGGTGGCGGGCCCCGGCGACCTCAACGGCGACGGCAACGACGACCTGCTCATCGCCGCCAGCCGCGACAGCAACGACAAGGCCTACGCGGGCGCCGTCTATGTCTGGGAGGGGCCCGTCACGGGCAGCTTCGTCAACAGCGAGTCCGACGCGGTCTTCCGCGGCGAGAGCGGCGGTGACGAGGCCGGTCAGTCGGTCGCCGGCGCCGGTGACCTGGACGGCGACGGCTACCCCGACGTGATGGTCGCGGCGCCCAAGGCGGATCTGGACGCCAGCACCACCAGCACGGGCAGCACCTACCTGCTCTTCGCCCCCTTCGCGGGGACCATCGATCTGGGCAGCGCCGACGCGGAGCTGACCGGGGAGGCCCGCGGCGACGTCGCCGGGCGCTCGGTGCAGCCGGCCGGCGACTGGGACGGGGACGGGACCCTGGACGTGGCGATCGGCGCCGCGGGCGACGACACCTCGGGCGACTGGGCGGGCAAGGCCTATGTTCAGCTCGGGCCCGTCTCCGGCGTCAACTCGCTCTCTACCGCCGCTCTCGAGCTGACGGGCGAGGCGACCTACGACTACGCCGGCCGCTGGATGGCCGGCGGCGAGGATCTGAACGGCGACGGCAGCGTCGATCTCGTGGTCGGCGCCAACGGCGAGGACACCGGCGGCGCGACGGCCGGCGCCGTCTACGTGGTCTACGGACCCCTGAGCGGCACCGTCTCGCTGAGCGAGGCGGACGTCAAGCTCACCGGCGAGGCGGCGGGCGACCAGGCCGGCCGCTCCGTGGCGCTGGTGGACGACAGCGACGGCGACGGTCTGCCCGAGGTGCTGATCGGCGCCTGGGCCAGCGACCGCTCCACGGGCTCCAACCCCGGCTCCGCCTACCTGTTCAGCGGGCTGCCCAGCGGCACCGCCTCCGTCTCGACGGCGGACACGATCTTCACCGGCGCC